>CAYTZI010000001.1:0-39530 GCA_964442335.1 uncultured Dehalococcoidaceae bacterium
CGTAGGCCAGGTCACCGAATATGCGCGGGGCCTCCCCTGCGTGGCAATAGCACGTGATTATAAATTCATGTGCTCCGACCCCGGCCAGGACCTGATCAGGAACGACATCAGGGAACAGGGATTGAACCGCGTCGTGGTGGCCTCGTGTTCACCCCGGTTACACGAGCCTACCTTCCGGCGGACCGTAACCAGCGCCGGCCTGAACCCTTATCTCTTCGAGATGGCTAACATCCGGGAGCAATGCGCCTGGGTGCACCAGGACAAAGAAAAGGCCACCGAAAAAGCCAAAGCGCTGGTAAACGCCGCTGTGAGGCGCGTTTTCTACCACGAAGCGCTGGAGACCAAGGAGGTTTCCGTTAATCCTCACACGCTGGTCGTGGGTGCGGGCATCGCCGGTATCCAGGCAGCCCTGGAAATAGCCGATGCCGGCCATAAGGTCTATCTGGTGGAACGGGAGCCGTCGATAGGGGGCAATATGGCCCGGCTGGACAAGACCTTCCCCACCCTGGACTGTTCCGCCTGAATATTAACACCGAAGATGGCCTCGGTGAGGTCACACAAAAACATCGAGCTGATGACGTACAGCGAGGTGGTGGAGGTATCCGGCTATGTGGGCAATTTCCAGGTGAAAATAAGAAAGAAGCCGCGCTACGTGGACGACAGCAAATGCACCGGCTGCGGCACCTGCCAGGAAAAGTGCCCGATAAAAGTAGACAATGAATTTGACGCCGGCATCGGCAAGAGAAAAGCAATCTATACGCCTTTCCCCCAGGCAGTGCCGAATGTGCCCGTTATCGACACGGAGCACTGCACCTATTTCCTTAAGGGCAAGTGCCGAGCCTGTGAGAAGTTCTGCGAAGCCAAGGCGATCGACTATGAGCAGAAAGAGAAAGTAATCGAGGCGGAAGTGGGCAACATTATCGTCACCACCGGCTTCGACTCGTTCGACCCGTCGGTGATGGTACAGATGGGCTATGGCCAGTACGCGAACGTCATCACCGGCATCCAGTTCGAGAGGATGAGCAACGCTTCAGGGCCGACCGACGGCAAGATACTGCTTAAAGACGGCACCTCTCCAAAGAGCGTCGCCATCCTGCACTGCATCGGCAGCCGCGATACCAACTATCACAAATACTGCTCGCGGGTCTGCTGCATGTATTCCCTCAAGTTTTCTCACCTGCTTCGAGAAAAAGTGCCGGAAGCGACTGTTTACCAGCTTTATATCGACATGCGCTGCGCCGGCTCCGGCTACGAGGAGTTCTACGAAAGACTACAGGAGGAAGGCGTTAATTTTATCCGCGGCAAGGCGGGTGAGGTCACCGATATCCCGGAAAAGCCTGAAGAAAAGGGCAAGCTAATGGTCATCGTGGAGGACACGCTCATAAGGCGTAAGCGGCGCCTGCCGGTGGACATGGTCGTTTTAAGCTGCGCGCTGGAGCCGCGCTCGGACGCGGAAAGCGTGGCCAGGACATTCTCCCTGAGCCGCAAGGCGGATGGCTTTTTCCTGGAAAAGCACCCCAAGCTCGACCCGGTGGCCACCACCACGGACGGCGTTTTCATCGCCGGCTGCTGCCAGAGCCCGAAGGACATCCCGGACACGGTAGCGCAGGCGTCGGCGGCGGCAGCCAGGGTCCTGGCGATGATAACCAAGGGCAACGTGGAGCTGGAATCGACCACCGCCGTCGTAGACGAGGAACGCTGCGCCGGGTGCAAGATATGCATCGGGCTATGTTCCTACAAGGCTATCACCTACGATGAAGAAAAGAAGGTAGTCCACATCAATGAAGCGCTCTGTAAGGGCTGCGGCACCTGTGTGGCCGCCTGCCCCAGCGGCGCCATTAAAGGCCGGCATTTTACCACCGAGCAGATCATGTCCGAGATTGAGGGGGTATTAGCATGAGCTTTGAGCCGAAGATTGTTGGTATTTTGTGCAACTGGTGCTCCTACGCCGGCGCTGACCTGGCCGGCACATCACGCAAGAAGTACGCTCCCAACATACGGGTGGTACGCGTCATGTGCTCCGGAAGAGTTGACCCAACCTTCGTTCTGAAAGCCTTTAAAGGGGGAGCCGATGGCGTTCTTGTCTGCGGCTGACATCCCGGTGAATGTCATTACCAGGATGGTAATATGAAGACAGCCCGAAGGATGCCTTTATTAAAGAAGATGCTTTCCCAGTTCGGGGTTGAAGACGGGAGGGTGCGCCTGGAATGGGTCTCGGCGTCAGAGGGAGACCGTTTTGCCAGCGTCGTCAACGAAATGACGGAACAGGTAAGGCAACTGGGACCTTTCAGTCGTGATGGAGGTGGTCAGAATGCCTAAACCGAAACTGGCCCTGTACTGGGCGGCTTCCTGCGGCGGCTGCGATGTGGCCGTCCTCGATACCAATGAAAAAATACTGGATATCGCCAGCCTGGCCGACATAGTGTTCTGGCCGATAGCCCTTGACTTTAAATACCACCACGTCGAGGCCATGGAAGACAAAAGTATTGATTTATGCCTCTTTAACGGGGCTATCAGGAGCACCGAGCAGGAGAAAATCGCCAGGCTGCTCCGCGAGAAGTCGAAAGTGATGGTGGCTTTCGGCGCCTGCGCCTGCTTCGGCGGCATACCAGCGCTGGCGAATTTCAGCGACCGCAACGAAATATTCCAGCGGGTTTATATCGAGGCGCCATCAAACAATAACGAGCCCGGAACCGTCCCGCTGGCACAAACCAGGGTTGCCGAAGGAGAGCTGGAACTACCGGAGCTATTCGACACGGTGCTGACGCTGGCGCAGGTGGTCGACGTGGAATACTTCGTGCCGGGCTGCCCGCCCCCGCCGGACCTAATTCTAAAGCTGGTGGGCCTCTTTGCCAGTGGTCAACTGCCTCCGGCAGGCTCGGTAATCGCTTCGGACAAGACGCTCTGCGACGAGTGCAAGCGCGTCAAAGAGGAAAAGAAGATAACCAGGCTTTACCGGCCCCACGAAATTAAACCCGACCCCGAGAAGTGCCTGCTGGAGCAGGGTATAATCTGCTGCGGTCCGGCTACCCGGGGAGGGTGCGGCCTGCGCTGCATCGAAGCCAATATGCCCTGCCGCGGCTGCTTCGGGCCGCCGCCGGGGGTCATCGACCAGGGCGCCAAGCTCGTCAGCGCCATCGCTTCCATTTACCAGGCGGATAACGAGGACGAGATTAAGAAAATGGTGAACGAGGTGGTCGACCCGGCGGGTACTTTTTACAGATTCGGGCTGGCCGATTCGATGCTGCGGAGAAAGCGCCTTAACAAGAGCCAAGGGAGGACATCTGATGAAGAAGATCAGCATTGACCCTATAACCAGGCTTGAGGGACACGGCAAAATAGAGATATTCCTCAATGACGATGGCGATGTCGAGAATGCCTATCTACAGATACCGGAGCTACGGGGATTTGAAAAGTTCTGCGAGGGCAGGCCGGTCGAGGAGCTGCCCCGCATCGTAACGCGTATCTGCGGGGTCTGACCAGGGGCACATCACATGGCCTCGTGCAAGGCCACCGATGTCGTCTACCACGCCGAACCTCCTCCGGCCGGTAAAAAGCTGCGTGAGCTTTTCTACTGCGCTCACATGCTTCATTCCCATATCGCACATTTCTATGCCCTGGCCGCCCCCGATTTCGTCCTGGGCCCGATGAGCGACCCGGCGAAGAGGAATATCCTGGGACTGGTGGAAAAGGTGGGCCTTAGCACCGGTACCGAGGTAATAAAACACCGCGCTTACGCCCAGGAAATCCAGGCCGTTATCGGCGGCAAGGCGACCCACCCCGTGTGCGGTCTTCCCGGCGGCATGAGCAAGCCTATAACCGAGGAGGAGCGCCGGGACTTTGAAGAGAAAGCGAAGTCGCTGGTGGAGTTCGCCAGGTTCAGCCTGACGCTCTTCAACGACCTGGTGCTTGAAAATAAAGAATATCTGGACTTAATTACCGGCGATATCTACTCCATGAAAAGCTATTACATGGGCATGGTCGATACGAGCAACAAAGTTAACTTCTACGAGGGAGACATCCGGGTGGTCGACCCCGACGGTAAAGAGGCTGCCAGATTTAAGGCCACCGAATATCTGGACTATATCGCCGAGCATACCGAACCGTGGTCTTACCTGAAGTTCCCCTTCCTGAAGAAGGTCGGCTGGAAAGGCATGGTCGAGGGCAAGGAAAGCGGTGTATACCGCGTCAGCCCTCTCGCCCGGCTCAACGCCGCCGACGGCATGGCCACGCCACTGGCGCAGGCCGAATACGAAAAGCTGTACCAGACCCTCGGCGGGAAACCGGTCCACGCCACGCTCGCCTTCCACTGGGCCAGACTGGTCGAGATACTTTACGCCGCCGAACACCTCCTGGAACTGTGCCAGGACAAAGAAATCACCAGCCCCGACGTGAGGGTTATACCCACAGCCACCCCGGACGAGGGTATCGCGGCCGTAGAAGCGCCGCGAGGAACGCTGATACACCACTATAAAACGGACGAGAACGGCATCGTCCAGAAGGTAAACCTGATTGTAGCCACGGCGCACAACTACCCTGCCATGAACATGTCGATAAGGAACGCGGCCCGGGGGCTTATCAAGAAGGGGCATGAAGTCTCAGAAGGATTGCTGAACATGGTGGAAATGGCCTTTCGCGCCTACGACCCGTGTATGGCCTGCGCCACACACACACTGCCAGGGCAGATGCCCCTCGAGGTGATTATCTACAACAGCCGGGGAGAAGAAACCAGACGGCTAAGCCGGTGTTTACGCGCTTAACGCTTAATTGCTAAATATGAGGGATAAATGCAGACATTAGTGCTCGGGCTCGGCAATCCAATCCTCAGGGACGACGGCATAGGACCGCGGGTCGCCAGAGAGCTCGAAGGGAAACTGATCGAAAACGTAACGGTTGCTGAGACCAGCCTGGCGGGCCTGAACCTGCTCGACCTGATGGTTGGCTATGATAAAGTCATTATTATAGATGCCATTAAGACCGATAAAGGTAGACCGGGACGGATTTATCACCTTAATGTTGACGATTTTCAGTTTACGCGGCATGCCGCCTCAACCCATGACATCAACCTGGCGACCGCACTCGAACTCGGTAAAAAAATGGGACTTTTACTGCCGCAGCAGATAGATATACTTGCTATCGATGTAGAGGAAACCGACCATTTCGGCGAAGAACTCACGCCAGAGGTGGAAGAGGCGATTCCTGTGTGTCTGGAAATGATCCTTGCTGAACTAACAGCCGGCAACATCGCCTGACCGGCCATGCTGCCGCTAATTTTAGCAGGTCAAGCCAGATTGCTTCTTACTCTCGCGAGGGCTTCCTTCCGTGCCCTGGCCCGTCTCCTCGCCCTTGCACGGCTCTCTTTCCAGACCGCCCAGAGACCCGAAACGTTGATAAACCAGATGAAAACGGCTGGGAACAAAATGACCGGTATTGCGATGGCTATGGCTATGATTGCTCCGGTTGTCATTGTTTTCCACCTCCCTCAAGATGTCCTGGAAATTCAATTTGCTATTACGGTCGACTCCCCTTCATATTTCCACATTAAGCATATAATGTGAGCGTTAATACACGCTTCCGCTGGAGTGCTTATTTCTTTGCAGTATTAATGCCTATCAGTAACTATAAACAGATTTCGTAATTGTAGTATACAATTATATTTCTCGTTTCAATGGTGAAAGTGGCCGGCACCAGCTTAACCATCAGGACCTGCTAAATATGCTTTATAAGCATGCCACTCGCCGTTTTAGCCTTTCGAAAAATCCGGTGGCCGAACTCGATGGCATGGCCCAGCTTATAACGTGGCTGCTGGCGAGGGCCGGGATAAAAGGCTTCACCGGTCATGATTTGCGCCGCACTTTCACCACTCTGGTAACAACCGCCAGCCGTGATGAATTTCTGACCTTGCGCCCGATACGCGGCCGCTTTCCCGGCCTCGGCGACCGCTATATCCTTTATCCGATGGGCCAATTAGTCGAAGCTCTCCAGAAGTATTCTCCCATCAGGCAAGCCGCCCGGCTGAACCCCCAATCCTATACCACGATGAAAACCTCAGTTACCCAAATAGAGTTGAGTCCGCGATATCGTGAGGGTATAATAATAAGCAATCTCCAGTCAAAGTCGCCCAGAGGTATGATAAGAAGACTTTCGATAAAAGACGCTGACGTCATCTTTGAAATCATAAACAAGGCAGCTCACGCTTATCAGAGTGCCGTCCCTGATGACTGCTACCACGACCCCTATATGCCTGAGGAAGAGTTGCTCCGCGAGATGGCAGGTATGACTTTCTTTGGCTGGCATGAAGGTGGCAAGGTCGTTGGCGTAATAGGCTTCCAACGTGTCAAGGACGTGACCCTTGTCAGGCACGCTTACGTATTACCCGAGTACCAGAGAAAAGGTATCGGCACAAGGTTGCTTAACCACATAAAACAGATGACGAAGACAAAGAAATTACTGGTAGGGACCTGGGCAGACGCCATCTGGGCAATTCAGTTCTACCAAAAGCATGGCTTTAAGCTTATGCCCGATAAAGACGAACTCCTGATAAAGTACTGGGATGTTCCCTATCGTCAGATTGAGAACTCTGTCGTACTAGGTATCCAAATTTAACAATCTGGACTTTTGTGAAATGGAATCTAGACTAATACTTTTGCTGGCCATCGTATTTGTACACTAACTTAATGCCGGCTTCCGCTAATAGTTGTTCACTACCTTGCCCATTACTTTCACGTACTGTTCTTCGATGTGCACATTCTCGGTGTCGAGACCCACGAATTTGGAGAGGCGCAGCCCGACACCGAAAAGTACCGACAGCACGGCGATATTGCGGCTACCAAGGACGGTTGACTGGTCCTGTGTGGACATGATCCGGGCTATCTCTTCTTCCGAGAGTGTATCGACGATCACGGCGGGCAGGCGGGGAGGCCTGACATCCTGGAGAAGATGGGTATCGGTATAGCCCTTCCGATAAAGCCAGTTAAAGAAAGCCCGGAGGGACCTTACCCGGCAATTTACCGCCTGAACCGTTATCTTATGACCATGGACGCGCCGCTCCTGGCACCAAAGGATATACTAGCGGACAACGTTTTCGTTGACCGAGCCCAGGGTGATCGGGCGTCCAGCATCGATAAGCCAACCGAGGAAAGCGCCCAGATTCTGGCGGTACCAGCGCAGGGTAGCCAGCGACTTGCCGTCGGTGCGGTTATAGGTGTCGAAATGCTGTATCAATTCCGGTAACCGGAATTGACTCTTGTCCATGTCCTGCCACCTTAAATTTTTTCTACTTCTCATTGTCTCACTTGCCCTCGGCACGGGGAATAGCCCACCGGACAAGTAGGCAGCGGGTCAGCTTGAACGTGGAAAAAACGAAAGGAAGCGGGTCAACTTCTCCAAAAAGTGGTCGGGTGCCGCTGTTTTCAGGGTGGCTTTGGGGCAATTATGAAGCTAAAATGGGGTTTTGGCGTCCCTGGAGGGATTCGAACCCACGACCTACTGCTTAGAAGGCAGCCGCTCTATCCAACTGAGCTACAGGGACACAACATAAATCAACTAAAATTTAACACGAATACATCTCAAGGTCAATATTCCCCTGCAAGTATAGCGGCGTTTAGTGGCGTATATAGCGGACGAAAATGGTCAGGCTGTGAACAAGTCCGCTACCGCCCAGCCGAGGACCGTCGCGCAGGTGACGATTACCCCCGCGATAATCACTCCCAGAATGATGGCGGCAAATGCGTACTTGAATTTCATTCTGAGTAATACGGCAAGAACCGAGCCTGTCCAGGCACCCGTAACGGGTAGGGGAATAGAGACGAAAAGCGTAAGACCGAGCCAGCCATACCGTTCAATGGATTTTGACCTGCGTTCTGTCCATCTGAAATACCATTTAATCAGTCTATCCAGAAAACCCACGCGGCTCAGCAGCGGTATCAGTTTATCTAAAAACAGCAGTATAAAAGGAACCGGCAACAGATTGCCGACGACACTAAACAGGAAGGCATAGTACCAGGGCAAACCATAAACGCCGATAGCTATGGGAATTGCGCCGCGGAGTTCTGATATCGGTATGGCCGCGGTCCCAATTGTTTTCAGGATATCAACGGGGTCCATCTAATAAATCCTGCCTGAGTGTAACAAATGCCGGCGGACAGCGTCAAGAACGATAAACCGCGGTGCCGGACACTCGATTTATCTTGACAACCAAATGTGTGTGGGATAGTATTAAATTTGAAGCCCCTCATAAGTATCTCGCGGTGTGCTAGAAAAAAGATGCCGAGATTGCTCGATAATATCAATAGTCCCGCCGATTTAAAAGGATTGTCCCCAACGGCGCTGGAAGAACTGGCCGCCGAAATACGGCAGGAAATAATATCTACCGTCACCTCCACCGGCGGACACCTTGCTTCCAATCTGGGTGTTGTCGAGCTCACCATAGCCCTTCACCGCGTCTTCGATAGCCCCCGTGACAAAATTATCTGGGACGTGGGGCATCAAAGCTACGTTCATAAGCTGCTGACAGGAAGGCGCCGCGAATTCAGCACGCTGCGACAGTACCAGGGCCTGTCCGGCTTTACCTGCCGCGATGAGAGCGAGCACGACCCCTTCGGCACCGGTCATGCCAGTACTTCAGTATCCGCAGCTCTGGGCATAGCCGTCGCCCGCGACCTCGCCGGCGATGACTATAAGGTGGTTGCCGTCATCGGTGACGGCGCCATTACCGCCGGGATGGCCTACGAAGCCCTCAACCATGCCGGGCACCTCGGTTCCCGGCTTATCGTTATTCTCAACGATAACGGCATGTCCATCTCTCCAACTGTAGGCGCGGTCGCCAAGATGCTCAGCACCGTCCGCTTCGACCAGCGTATCGGGAAAGCCAAGAAAAGGGGCAAAAAAATCGTTACCGCCCTGCCTCTTGGTGATAAAATATGGCGGCTCAGCCAGCAGATTGAGGCGAGACTGAAGGGTTTCTTTATGCCTACCCCGATATGGGAAGCCCTCGGCTTTACTTATATCGGGCCCATCGACGGACACAATATCCACAACCTCGAGAGCGTGCTTACCCGAGCCAGGGACTTTGTCAACCGGCCTACTCTGATTCATGTTATTACCACCAAGGGCAAGGGCTACACCCCGGCGGAGACAAATGCCGTCTATTTCCACGGAGTGCCGGCTAAAGGGAGCAATAACGATAAGGTGCCGACCTACAGCGAGGTTTTCGCCCAGACGGTACTACGCCTGGCGCGCGAAGACCCGCGGCTTGTAGTGGTGACGCCCGCCATGCCCGAGGGGAACTGTCTGAGCGTCGTGGCGAATGAATTCCCTGACCGCGTTTACGACGTGGGCATCTGTGAGCAGCACGCTGTCACCTTCGCCGCCGGCATGGCGGTACAGGGCTATATTCCGGTCGTGGCGATATACTCAACTTTCCTCCAGCGGGCTTTCGACCAGATAATACACGACGTTTGCCTGCAGAACCTGCCCGTCGTGTTTGCCATCGACCGCGGGGGCATCGTCGGCGACGACGGTAAAACGCACCAGGGCACTTTTGACATATCATATCTGACGTTAGTCCCGCAAATGGTCGTTGCGTCTCCCAAGGACGAAAACGAGTTGCAGCACCTCCTGTACACCGCGGTCAAGCTGGGACATCCCATGGCGGTGCGCTATCCGCGGAGTCCCGGACTGGGAGTCCAGCTGGATGAAGAATTACATGAAATACCCCTTGGTAAAAGCGAGGTGCTCAAATATGGAGGGGACGTAGCCATATTCGCCCTCGGCGCCCCGGTAATGCCTGCCCTGGAAGCAGCCGGCCAGCTGGTGGCGGAGGGGATTAACGCCACAGTGGTCAACGCCCGCTTCGCCAAACCTCTGGACAACGAGCTGATAAAAGACCTTTCAGGTCGCGTCAAGAGAATAATCACCGTTGAAGAAAACGTCGTGACCGGGGGCTTCGGCAGCAGTGTCGCCAGGGCGATACAGGAAGCTGGCAGGTGCGACGTGAACATTAAAAACATTGGCATCCCGGATGAGTTTGTCGAACACGGTACTCAGGCAATCCTGCGGGCCAAGTATAACCTGGACGCTAGTGGTATTGCCCGGGAGGTGATGAAGATGTTCCCGGAGTCCGCACTAAAACAGACGCCTCATATGAAAGATAAAGCCGGCTCATCGACCTGGCAGGGTAGGGGAGGCTGACCTCCGGGTTTATAGATATCCAGTGTCGGGGGTGATGCATGGACAAAATGACCGTCAGGGATATCGAGGTATCCGGTAAAAGAGTCCTTGTTCGCGTTGATTTTAATGTGCCGATGGATGCCCAGACCGGGACCATCACCGATGACAGCCGCATCCGGGCGGCTATCCACACGATAAAATACCTTATCGAGCACCAGGCAAAGGTCATACTGATTTCCCATTTAGGCAGACCCAAGGGTAAACCGTCAAGGGAGTTCAGCCTGGAGCCGGTGGCAAAGCGCCTCTCGGAAATATTGGGCAAGCCCGTTAAATTCGAGCCGGACTGCATCGGGCCGGAAGTGGAGAAGTCCGCGGCAGCCCTGAAAGCCGGGGACGTCATGCTTCTGGAGAACCTGCGTTTCCATGCCGGGGAAGAAAAGGGCGATGACAGCTTCGCCGCGGCCCTGGCCCGGCTGGGCGACGTCTTTGTTAACGATGCCTTCGGCACCTCCCACCGGGCGCACGCCTCGATAGCCGGCATCCCCAAATTCCTGCCCGCGGTAGCCGGATTCCTTCTGGAAAAGGAAATCAACACCCTGGGCGGCCTTCTGGCGAATCCGGAACACCCCTTCGTGTCGCTCTTTGGGGGAGCCAAGGTCAGCGATAAAGTAAGCGTGTTGAAAAACATCATGGGTAAAGTGGACTGCCTGCTTATCGGGGGCGGTATGGCGGCCACTTTTCTAAAAGCCAGGTCTTATGAAGTTGGCACGTCGGCGGTAGAGGAAGAAAGTCTGGAGATAGCCTCCGAGCTGATTAAGCAGGCGGAACAAAGCGGCGTGAAGCTGGTACTTCCGGTTGATGTGACTGTAGCCAGCGAAATCGATAACAAGGCGGCGGGGGAAGTTGTAGACATTAATGCCGTGCCCCGGGACAAAAAAATAGTCGATATCGGCCCGAAGACAGTAGAAATATTCAGTAAGGAACTTGAAAAAAGCCGGACGGTGTTCTGGAACGGGCCTATGGGCGTGAACGAAATACCGCAGTTCGCGGCGGGAACACAGGCGCTGGCGAAACTGCTGCCCGGGCTCAAAGCCAGGACCATCTTGGGGGGAGGTTCAACGGCTGAGGTCGTTGATGAGCTGGGGCTTTCCGACAAAGTGACCTTCGTTTCCACCGGCGGCGGCGCCTCGCTGGAGTTCCTCGGCGGCGAGAAGCTGCCCGGTGTGGTATCATTACTGGATAAGAAATGAATAACCTGGAACTGATTAGTAGTATCTCCCGGACCTCGCCGGAGAAAATCATCCTGCTGGTCATTGACGGCTTTGGCGGGCTGCCCGACCCCGTGACAGGCAGGAGTGAGCTTGAGACCGCCCGCATACCGAATCTGGACGCGCTGGCGGCAAAAGGTATCTGCGGGCTGTCCGACCCCATTGCCCCGGGCATCACGCCGGGCAGCGGACCGGGGCACCTGGCGCTTTTCGGCTACGACCCCGTGGAGTGCAATATCGGTAGGGGAGTGCTGGAGGCGGTCGGCATCGACGTCCCCCTTGAAGCGGAAGAAATGGCCGCCCGCGGCAACTACTGTACGATAGATGAAAAGGGCATTATCACGGACCGCCGGGCGGGGCGGATTTCCACGGAAAAATCCTCCGAGCTATGTGAATTGCTGAACGGAATCTCGATTGAGGGGATTGGCATAAAAGTATACCCGGTCAGAGAGCACCGCTTCGTCGTCGTTTTCAACGGCAAAGACCTGCAAACCGAGCTTACCGAATCAGACCCTTCGATAACAGGCGTGGCCCCGCTGGAAATAAAGTCGCTGAACGGGGGAGCCGGGGGGAAGGCAAAACTCGTTAGCGAATTTGTAGCTAAAGCGAAAGAAATACTGAAGAACTACCACCCGGCCAACATGATTTTGCTGCGCGGCTTCTCTAAAAAGCCGCACCTGCCGACGATGCAGGAAATTTATAAGCTCAACCCTCTGGCCATAGCAGTTTATCCCATGTACCGGGGGCTGGCGCGTCTGGTGGGGATGGATATAGCGAAAACGGGCACTACGCTGGAAGATGAATTTCAGACGTTAAAGGAAAGCTATAACAAATACGACTTCTTCTTTGTCCATGTAAAGTGGACGGACACCGCCGGTGAAGATGGCGATTTCGCCCGCAAAGTGAAAGTGCTGGAGGAAATCGATGCCGCGCTGCCGGTTCTTACCGGCCTGGCACCGGACGTATTGGTCGTTACCGGCGACCACTCGACGCCGTCGGCGCTGGGCGGGCACAGCTGGCACCCGGTGCCGGTCGTTATCTGCTCAAAATACTGCCGCACGGACGGTGTAAAAGAGTTCTCCGAAAAGGCTCTCCTGGCGGGGGGCCTGGGGAGGATAAGAGCCACGGAAATCATGCCCCTGGCGCTGGCCAACGCTTTAAAGCTGACCAAGTTCGGGGCTTAGGAGTGAAATGACGCGTACGCCTTTGATTGCTGGAAACTGGAAGATGAACACGACGATTGATGAGGCCATCAGTCTAATTAAAACGATGCAGCCGCAGCTTCACAAGATACAGGGCGTTGAAAAGGTTCTGTGCCCACCCTTCGTTTCCCTCATGGTAGCACGCGGCATTACTAAAGGCAGCTCGGTGAAGCTGGGCGCCCAGAACGTCTTCTATGAAGAGAAAGGGGCTTTTACCGGTGAAATTTCGCCGCTGATGCTGGCCGGACTATGCGAATATGTTATCGTCGGGCATTCCGAGCGCCGGCAGTATTTCGGCGAGACGAACGAGGTTATCGATAAAAAGATAAAGGCGGCCATCAAAGCGGGACTAAAACCGATATTCTGCGTCGGCGAGACACTTGAGGAAAACGAGGCCGGGCAGACTAGAGAGGTGCTGGGACGCCAGCTCATAGATTCCTCCGACCGCTTCTATTTTCTCAGCGGCTGCGTCATCGCTTACGAGCCGATATGGGCCATCGGCACGGGAAGGTCCGCCAGCGGCGACGACGCCAGCAGGACCATCGGCTTTATAAGGCAATTTGTCTCTCGACAACACGGCAGCGGCATCGCCAACTCGGTACGCATCCTCTACGGGGGCAGCGTTAACGCCGCCAATATCGCCGAGTTCATGAGGAAACCGGACATCGACGGCGCGCTTGTGGGAGGCGCCAGCCTTAAAGCCGACGAGTTCGTCAGTATCGTCAAGCAGGCTTCCGATATTAAAGGCGTATAGCCACAACATGAAGCGTCTTATCGCCATCATCGGGCCTACCGGTATCGGCAAGAGCCGCCTGGCTCTACATCTGGCAGCGGTATTTCAAGGTGAAATAGTCAGCGCGGACAGCCGGCAGGTCTACCGCTACATGGACATCGGCACCGCCAAACCGACCCCGCAGGAGCTATCACTGATACCCCATCACCTCATAGATATACTCAATCCGGATGAAGGATTCAGCCTGGCGCAGTACCTGGAGCTTGCCGACCAGGCCATCGAGGACATTTTCCGGCGGCACAAAATGCCTTTCCTGGTAGGAGGGACGGGACTTTATATCAAGGCAGTGCTGGAAGGATGGCAGGTGCCGAGGGTTTCTCCCGACAGGGAATTCAGGTATAATATGGAGAAGAAAGCCAGTGAGGGAAGCGTCGATGAGCTTTACGAAGAACTCGTTACTGCCGACCCTGACGCGGCAGCAAAAATTGACCGCCGCAATGTGCGCCGTGTGATACGCGCGCTTGAGGTGCGTGCCGGAGCCGGAAAGGCTTTTCCCCGTTTAAGACGCAAGAACCCCCCCGATTTTGCTCCGTTGATTATCGGCCTGACGACCGACCGCGTTGAGCTTTACCGCATGGTTGACCTGAGAGTGGATGAGATGTTAGAACGAGGCCTGGTGCGTGAGGTTGAAAATCTGTATAAAATGGGATATAAACCCGACCTGCCGTCCATGTCCGGCATAGGGTACCGTCAGGTAGGGCAGTTCTTGAAGGGCGAAATTACGATGGAGGAGGCCCGGCGGAAAATGAAGACGGAGACACACCGTTTTATCCGTCACCAGTATGCCTGGTTCCGGCGAGGCGATGAGAATATACACTGGTTCGATGTCAAGCGGAATAACGGGGAAGAGATAGAGAAAACGGTGTCTGAGTTCCTGGGAAACGACTAATATGAGAGAAGAAAGAGAGAGCGGGACCGATGGACTTCATCAAGATGCAGGGCGCCGCCAACGACTTCGTGATGGTGGACGCCCGAAATATAGAACGAGACTGGTCAAAGCTGGCGCTGGGTATGTGCAACCGGCACCTGGGCGTCGGGTGCGATAGCCTTTTAATATTGCTTTCTTCGGATAAAGCCGACTTCGCCATGCGCACCTTTGACGCCGACGGCTCCGAGGCGGAGACCTGCGGCAACGGCATCCGGTGCCTGGCGCGCTACGCCCTCGAGAAAGGGCTGATAAGCCCCGATACCGAAGAGATAACCATTGAGACAGTCGCTACAATCAACCGCGTCAAACTGGAGAGAGAAGGCGGCAGGGTGGTCAGTTTTTCCGCGAACATGGGAAAGCCCAGGCTGACCGCCAGCCAGATACCAGCGAACGTCGCGCCCGGTAAAAACGCGGTCGAGGTCAACGGCATGTTATCCCATAAAGTGAAAGTAGCCGGCCGCGAGCTCACGCTCAACCTGGTATCGATGGGAAACCCGCACGCCGTGCACTTTTCCGGTGAACCGGTAGCTGATTTCCCCCTGTCGACGATAGGACCACTGGTGGAGAACCTGCCAGTCTTTCCCAGGAGGATAAACTTCGAGGTGGCGCGGGTGCTCGCACGCAACAGGATAGAAGCGCGCGTCTGGGAGCGGGGCGTGGGGGAAACGCTTGCCTGCGGCAGCGGCGCCTGCGCTATCACCGTGGCGTCCCAGCTGCTCGGCTATACGGAGTCGAAGGTTGAAATCGAGCTACCCGGAGGGATTCTGAAAGCTGAATGGAACGGAGACAAAGAGGTGGTGCTGGGAGGACCCGCGGAGGCGGTATTCGAAGGCAAATGGCCGGACTGAGGTGAAATAAATGAAAATAGCCAGGCGGATAGAGAACCTGAAGCCATATCTGTTCGTCGAGATTAATAAAAAGATCGCCGAAAAAAGGGCCAAAGGCGAGGAAATAGTGAGCTTTGCCATCGGCGACCCCGATATCCCGACGCCGCCGCATGTCATCAATAAGCTCTGCGAGACAGCCAAAGACCCGGCGAACCACCGCTACCCGGAGTCGGAAGGGCTGCCCGAGCTACACGACGCCATCGCGGAATGGTACAAGAAGCGGTTCAACGTTACGCTCGACCCGGCCACCGAGGTGCTGCCGCTCATCGGCTCCAAGGAAGGGATAGGGCATATAGCGTTCTGCACCATCGACCCGGGGGATTTCGCGCTGGTTCCGGACCCGGCTTACCCTGTCTACGCCATCGGCACGCAACTCGCGGGGGGCAGGCCCTATTACCTTTCTCTTAAAGAAAGCAGCGGCTTTTTACCAAACCTGAACGGCATACGCGAGGACATCCTGAAAAAGACGAAGGTGCTGTGGCTCAACTACCCCAATAACCCCACCGGCGCCATCGCCGATATCAGCTTTTTCAACCAGGCGGTAGAGTTCGGCAGGAAGAACGATATCCTCATCTGCCACGACGGCCCTTACTCGGAGGTGGCTTTCGACGGCTATGAGCCGGTCAGCTTTATGCAGGCGGAAGGGGCCAAGGATACCGGTATAGAGTTTCACTCGCTGTCCAAGACCTACAACATGACCGGCTGGCGCATCGGGATGGTGGTGGGCAACGCCCAGGCGGTAGGAGCTTTGAGGACGCTCAAGTCCAACCTGGACTCAGGTATTCCCCAGGCGATACAGTACATGGCCATCGAGGCTTTTAAGGGACCGCAGGACAGCATCAGCGAGCACAACAGCATCTACCAGCGGCGTCGCGACCTCATCTGCGAAGTCCTCAACAACATCGGCCTCAGCGTAAAGCCGCCCAAGGCCGGCCTCTATATCTGGGCGAAAGTCCCGGACGGCTACAATTCGATAGATTTCACATCGGACCTGCTCGACCAGGTAGGGGTGGCGGTAACGCCGGGCCTAGGATACGGGCGGAGCGGCGAGGGGTACGTAAGGCTTTCGCTGACTATCCCGGACGCCTCTCTGGTGAAAGGGCTGTCGAAGCTATCGGGGTGGAGAAACACGCGCCGCCTGACGATGAAAAAATAACTCGACATAATAAAAGGACGGGGAAAATCACCAGAACAATAGTATCCACCAGGGCGGAACCCGAGCGGGCCCTTCTTCTGGCGGTATCCAAAAAGGGGAGGCGAAGCAGACAGTACACTGAAGACTCCCTGGAGGAACTGGGTCAGCTGGCAGATACAGCGGGTGCGGTGGTCGTTGGGAAGATAGTACAGCAGCTGCCGGCGCCGACGCGCGATTACTACGTCGGCAGGGGCAAGATACAGGAGCTGCTCGCCTTAAAAAGCACCAGTCCGTACAACGTGGTCATTTTCGATGATGAGTTGAGTCCCGGCCAGCAGAAGAACCTGGAAGAAGCCCTGGAGGTGAAAGTCCTCGACCGGGTGGCGCTGATACTGGACATATTCGCCAAGCGCGCCCGCACCCACGAGGGAAGGCTGCAGGTGGAGCTTGCCCAGCACCGCTATCTGCTGCCGCGCCTCGCCGGGCAGTGGAGCCACCTGGAAAGACTCGGCGGGGGCATCGGCACCAGAGGGCCGGGCGAATCACAGCTCGAGACGGACCGCCGGCTGATAAAGCGCAAGATACAGCGACTGGAAGAGCAGACCGAGGAGATAAGGAGCCGACGGGCCCATTACCGCCAGCAGAGGCGGAAGAGCGGCATACCGGTGGCGGCACTGGTGGGCTATACCAACGCCGGCAAGAGCACGCTGCTGAACGCGCTGTGCGGGGCTGACGCCTACGCGGACGACAGGCTTTTCGCCACGCTGGACCCAACAACGCGGAGGCTGACTCTTCCTGGCAACAACACGATATTGCTCACAGATACGGTCGGCTTCATACGCAAGCTGCCGCCGACCATAATCAACGCCTTCCGGGCGACGCTGGAAGAGCTCGACGAGGCAAGCCTGTTGTTGCACGTGGTCGACCTCTCATCGCCGGACGCCACCGAGCAGTGCCGTACGGTAGAGGATATCCTGAAAGAACTCGGGCTGGCGGAACGGCCGCGCCTGACCGTCCTGAACAAAATCGACCTGCTGGCAGGGGAGCGCGACTGGGACGAGGAACAGGCCCTGGACTACATAACGGCGCAGGGGGCCCCCGCCGACGAACGCACGGCGCATGTTTCCGCGGCCAGGGGCTGGGGACTAAACCGGCTGCTCGAGATGATGAGCGAGGCGCTGGCCGGATAAGCCACTAAAGCAAATGCCCCGCAACCCCGGTGCCAATCTTTTGTTTTGTTGTTAAAGTGCGTTTTTGAACCTATTTGTTTTTTGTTTTTATTTCTTCAATTTTTTTATAAATCGTCACGAACGATTTGTTCGCGGGAATTGTTTTTTTGTTTTTCCATTTTAGCTTCGAATTGTTTTTAATTTATTTTTATCGGTTAGCAATTAGCGATTTGCGTTTAGCTGCCCATCCACCCCCCGATGATACTTTAGGTCAAAACGGTGGAACTTTCAATCGAAGAATGTCGCGGCCGGGGGATAAAACCATCTACATGGATTTTATAGCTGTAAAAGGCTCCTGCCCGAAGCTACGACGCACCAGAATCGAAATCTGAGCGTTTTAGGGTGCTTTTGAATATCTGAGTACCTTCGAGAGGGTCTATCGGCGTGTTGCTGATACTAAAATTCACCGCCTTTTTCTTTTTCAGAGGTAACCCACCCCCTTGGTCCCCCCTCCCTGCGTTTTCAGGGAGGGGAAAAATAAAGAGGGGCCGGCGCCCCTCTTAAACGCCCCGCTGGTCAGGAGCAAACCTCTCCCCCTTTAGTTCCCCCTCTCCGCTGGCAGAGAGGGGGAAGATTCAAGGTAAGATATGGATGGTGCGAGGGCGGTTTGGGTGGGAATCCTTCGACGGGCTCAGGATGAGGGGTAAGAAAATGAAGATACGAGGGCGGCAAGGGTGAGAAGAGATGACAACTGAAGGAAGTTGACTTACTGGATTCCGGCCTGCGCCGGAATGACATTAATATATATGGTCTACTGGTAAACAAAGACAGGTAAGAATATGAAGATACGAGGGCGGAGGGTGGAAATCCTTCGACAAGCTCAGGATGAGCGGGTAAAAAAATTTCCCGTAAAAATGGATGAGAAAACATGCTCACCCGCCTTTACAAGCATCAATTATTATGTCAAACGATAAATACCCCAAAACACTGGGGCGTACAATATATGTTATGTAGAGTTTATCACGTACGACAGGTATATTTACATAAAGTAAAGGGGGCTCCCCTGCTAACAAAAATCAATAATTAAAAATCTAATCTCAAAAATTAAACTTAGAACTAAAACTTTTTTCAGATTGCCGTATAGTTTACCGCAGACGGATGATAATTTAACCAATACCTAACTTCTTCAACATCTCCACAATTTCTTTGCCGGTGGCGCGGCACTCATCCATGGCGGTCGTGCCGATGCCGCCGCCAACGCCCGTCCTGACATCGCCCTTGCCGGGCCCGTAGCCGATAGCGCCCCGGAGGGCTATCATGCCCTGGGTGATGAACCAGCCCTGCACCTGAACGCGTGTCTGACCCGCTCCTATCCTCCTTAAAGCCAGGACCGGCGCCGCCACCTTGCCCTTGAGCCGGTGGTCGGAAAGGTAGCAAAAAGTACGGTCGATGACGGCCTTGGCCTGCGCCGTAACGTAATTAAAGTACACCGGGCTCCCGAAAACGATAGCGTCCGCCCACTCCATCTTGGTATAGAGCGACTGCATATCGTCCCTGATCTTACAGCCGCCGGTCTGAAAACAGCTCCCGCAGCCATCGCAACCCTCGATTTTCTTACCGGCAACCAGGAAGATATCCGTCTCCGCGCCCTCTTTGCGGGCGGCGGCCAGCACCTCCTCGACCATTATCTCGGTATTACCGCCGGGCCGGGGGCTGCCAACGATACCCAGAACTTTCATCTCGAAATCCTCCTTCCTGCCAACCGAGTATACGCTTTTTACAAAACCTTAATCAAAATTTTATAAAATTTAATTCGCCACATGGCGAATTTAGAATATAATCAATGTATATGCTGTTCATCATCAGAAACCTGACAAAGATAGCCGCATTTATCTTTGTCGTTATATTCGTATGCCTGGCGTTTCCGCGCCTCAGCTCGATAGTATTTCCACCCATACCGGAGCCATCCGCCAGTTTCGATTGCGATGACTGCACCCTGCTCATGCTCGAGCACTTCCAGGAGATCGGCGTAGATTCCACGCCGATTATTGGCAACCTAAAGATGACCGGCGAAGACTACATAGAGAGCAACCACGTCTGGCTGCTGGTGAAATCCGGCGACATGGAAATCGCCTACGACTGGGGCACGCCCCGCTTCGACCGGCAGCACTACGAAGGCTATGTCATAACACTGGACCAGCTCCAGAGCGCCATCGCTCAGGACGAACAGGGCGGCAGCGCGCTAGCTGCCACAGAACAATAGCCGCAAGCTACCATCCATACAGAATCACTGAACGGGGATATACCGCGCTGTTCTGGTAAAAATATTATGAAAAGTGAGCCATTATACCAGTTTGCCATTATGGGTCGATATTTGCTAAAAACGTTATGTAGTAAATATCGCCCAACCTATATGTAGCTACCGCACCATATTTCGTGACGGTACTTAGAAACTTTGGGGTGAATTCGTGCTTTTGTTGCTTCCAGACCGCCATCACGCCGTTAACCAGGCCGTCGAATGTCTCCTGTCCCGAGGTTATTAAGACAGCCTGCGTGGAAAGCCAGCTGGTATATTTAAATTCGCCCGTCTCCGACATGGAGACGCTGTTCTGCCTCGCCCAACTGTAAAGGTTCACGCCCCATTCAAGCTCATCCAATCCGGCATTGCGTCTTTCCTGGTTTACCAGATTGAAAATAGCCTGGTCAACCTCTTCATTGCTGAACTCCGTGCTACTTTGAAACATGCTATCATATTGTTTCTGCAGCTCTTCAAATTCCTGATTCAGCATGTCATAATCAATCTCCAGTCCCTGGATTTCACTGAGCCTGGCGTTGTCCTGCACTAAAAGCTGTTGGTAACTATCGTTCAACGCATCAAAGTCTGACCTGACGGTCTGTAATTCAGCAGCCGCGGCATCATACTGATTTTTCAAATCCTGGTATTGAGTTTCGAGAATAGTCGCATCATCCAGTTTTTCCTGTAAGGCTTGGACCTGGGTCATGGCGTCGTCAAGTTCATTTTTTACCCGGTCGTACTCTTCGTTTGACACCGACGAGGAACAGCCAAATAATCCAAGAAGGACAACGATTGAAACTACTGAAATTATGATGATTCTAATACTGTATTTCATAGCGCATCTCCATTGCTTCTCTGAAAAAAGTGCTTCTCAGTTAAAAGAGTATATACATTAATTAGCGGATTTGCAAGGGCTCTGAGGCTCGCGATTGGACTGACACGTTTTCTCAAACTCCGGCAGGAAATTATTAATCAGTTCCGGAAGTGGGCTCGGTAGGATTCGAACCTACGACCAACCGGTTATGAGCCGGCCGCTCTGACCGCTGAGCTACGAGCCCATGGGTCTCCCCTATTTTAATCCCGATACCACCACAATATCAAGCCAACCACGTTTGAAATACAATGTGATAAATAGTAAGATGAAAATAAATCCAAGAAGGATGGGGATTTTGGCCGGGCCCGACTGGGAAATAACCGCGACAACCGTATACTGTGAAGCCGTCGATGACGAGGTAACGCTGATGGTCTACGGCGACGGCACCTGCAAATGCACCGGCAGCGAAAAGTACTCCGCGGCGGATAAAAAGACAAAAAGTTCGTCCGGGGTTAAAAAGCGCGAGTGCACCGGGGTTGATTGCACCATATTAACCGCATACAGGGACAGCCTTTTAAAGAAACAGTGACGACGCCCGATAAAGAACCGACGAAAAACGAAAGCAACCGCGACGTAAGGATAAGGATTGAAAGCCTTTCACTATCCTTCGGGGGGGTGCGGGCGCTCGTCGATATCAGCGTGGACGTGCGTGACAGGGAAATCCTGGCGATAATCGGGCCGAACGGCGCGGGAAAGACCTGCCTGCTCAACTGTATCAACGGCTTCTACAAACCGCAGTCCGGCGAGATTTTTTTCGACGGGAAGAGAATCACGCGCATACGGCCGGACAGAGCCGCCAGACTCGGTCTTGCCAGGACCTTCCAGAACATCGAGCTTTACACCGGGTTGAGCACGCTGGATAACATCATGGCGGCGCGGCATGTCCTTATGAAGCAGAACTTCCTGAGCAGCGCCCTCTACTTCGGGCCGGCGCACAAAGAGGAAATCACCCACCGGAAGACAGTCGAGGACATAATCGACTTCCTGGAAATAGAGTCCATACGCAAGAAAACGGTCGGCATGCTTCCCTACGGCATGAGAAAGCGCGTCGAGCTGGGCAGGGCTTTAGCGCTGGAGCCCAAGGTCTTACTGCTGGACGAGCCCATGGCGGGCATGAACCTGGAGGAAAAAGAGGACATAGCACGCTTCATCATAGATATATTCGAGGGGCAGGGGGTAACGTACCCGGACACGCCGGTGCTGCGGGACGGCGTGAGCTGCATCGTGCTGGTGGAGCACGACATGGGGGTGGTGATGGACATCGCGGACCGGATAGTGGTGCTGGACTTCGGGAGGAAGATAGCGGAGGGGACACCGGAGGAAATAAAGAACAACCCGCAGGTGATAGCGGCTTATCTAGGGGAGGAGAAGGGGTAGCAGTCAGCAGTTAGCGATTAGCTGTACCACCCCGATGTCCTTTTCCACATTCAGGATGACATCACTCCCACCTGCGCTCGCCTTTAATACCCTGCTGTAAATCCCCCTCACCTTAATCCTCTCCCACAGGGGGAGAGGATATGGGCATTGGGTGTACTGCCCTACCTCTGGATCCCCGCTTCCGTGGAAATGAAAGAGAGGGTCTACTCCCACTTGCGCTCGTCTTTAATGCCCTGCTGCTTTTCACCGATACTGCCGGGGGCGACGAACTCGATCCGGTCTATCTTGATACGGCAGATGTCCTGAAACTTATTATTTATGTCAAGTGATAGCCTGCTTTTGTCAACACTATCGTCTTTTAACTCTAGCTTAAGCGTCATCTCGTCGCGGTGCTGGCGGCGTCCGACCACCAACTGATACTTTGCGACCTCTCTAAAGCCCGTGATGGCCTGCTCCGCCTGCCTGGCCACGATAAACATGCCCCGAACCTTTACCGCGTCCCCTGCCCTGCCGACGATGCCGGTGATGCGGTAGGCGGTGCGGCCGCAGGGGCAGGTATCGGTGACGTAAGAGGACAAATCACCCGTGCCGAAGCGGATAAGCCCCCAGTTCTTGTTCAGGAGCTGCGTGGTAACGATTTCGCCAACCTCGCCGGGGCCCAGCTGCTTCCCCGTCCCGGGGTCGACGATTTCCGTGACGTACTCGTCCATGAGGTGCATGCCGGACTTGTGGCGGCACTCGTAAGCGATGGCGCCACCCGGCTCGGTCACGGCATACGCCTGGTAGGTGTCGATACCGTAATCTTCTTCAAAGGTCTTTCTCAACGAAGGCGGGAGCATCTCGCCGGTGAACCAGGCGCGATTAACGGAAAGGTCTTTTTTAACGTCGAGACCCATTTCCTCAGCGCGCCTGATAACGGTATTTAAAAAGCTCGGCGTGCCCACGAAGCCGGTCACCTTGAGGTCTTTCATTATCTGAACCTGGAGGTCGGTGTTGCCAGTGCCGGCCACGACGACGGTAGCGCCGCAGTCGCGGATGGCCTCGTGGAAGAGGATGCCCGCCGGCGACATGTGGTAGGTAAAAGTGTTGATAACGACATCGCCCTTCCTGAACCCCGCCGCCCAGAACGACTTGGCGAACCACTTAACGCTGGAGGGCTGTATCTCATAAATAGGACCCGGGGAGATAAAGACGCGCTCGACATTTTCAGGTCGCGCGGCGAGAACGCCGCCGAAAGGGAGGCCCGCCTTCTGCATCTCAAGGAGGTCGGTCTTGCGTGTAACGGGCAGCTTTTCCAGGTCTTTGACGGATTGTATATCCGCGGGGGCAACGCCCGCCTTGTCCAGCAGATTTTTCACCGCCGGCGCGCGCTCATAAGCGTGGGCTACCGTCTCGGCGAGCTTTTTATCCAGGTACGCAGCGCGGGCTTCCGGTTGCATGATTTCAAGCTCGTCGAAATACTCGTCCCGGCGGGACTTCACAGCCATCGCTTTCTCCTCTTGTAGTGCTTCACCTCGCGGTAGCTCTTCTTGGTGCCCAGGGCGGAAAGCCCCATGTAGAACTCTTTCACGTCCTCATTATTCTTAAGGAAATCGGCCGTCCCGTCAAGCACGACGCGCCCGTTCTCCATGACATAGCCGTAATGCGAGATGCTGAGGGCGACGCGCACGTTCTGCTCCACCAGCAGGACGGAAGTCTTCTGCTCCGTGTTAAAACGCTGGATAATATTGTATATTTCTTCGATGAGGAGCGGCGCCAGGCCCAGCGAGGGCTCGTCCAGCATCATGAGCTTAGGCGTGGCCATCATGGCGCGGCCGATGACCAGCATCTGCTGCTCGCCGCCGGAAAGGTATCCGGCGATGTTCCGCCGCAGCTCCTTGAGCCGCGGGAAATAATCGTAGACCATCTCGAGGTCGCGCTTGACTGCACGTCGGTCGCGCCGGTTATGCGCTCCCACAATTAGGTTTTCCTCGGTGTTGAGGTGCTCGAAGACATGGCGGCCCTCCAGCGCCTGGATAATGCCCAACCTGCCTATCTCCTCGGCGTTCTTCCTATCGATTCTCTCGCCGTTCCACTCGATAGTGCCGTCGGTTACTTCCCCCTCCTCCACGTGGAGCAGGCCGGAAACAGCCTTGAGCGTGGTGCTCTTGCCCGCGCCGTTGGCGCCGAGAAGCGCCACGATAGCGCCGTCCTCGACGCTCATGGAGACGCCGTGCAGCACCCTGATGACATTGAGGTAGGTGACCTCAATGCTGTTCAGTTTTAGCATTTATTCCCTGCCCTATCCCCCTGTGGATTCCGGCTCCCGTATCAGGTACGGGACAGGTTTCGCCGGAATGACAACAGGGCTGCCGGGTGGGGCGCCGCCGGAGGCGGCGCCCCCTTTTTTCTTTCGCTTACTGGCTAAACCAGTCGAAGTCCTCGTACTTGACTACCGGCGCATCAATCCAGTCGGTAAGCGGCACGATATCGCCGTTCTGGACCTGAAAGACACGCACCGATTTGGACAGGCGGTTATCGCCCGGGGTATAGCTTACCGGGCCGTGCAGACCGCCGACATCGAAGTTACTCAGCTTCTGGATACCCTGTTCCTCGATGGCTTTCCAGGAGTCGGCATCGCCTTTAGCCAGGACATCATAGCCGGCGTTCGTCACGGCGAGTCTCAGGATTTCCGCGACGATGAGGCTCTGCGCCCAGCAGGTGATGTAGTCCATGTTCTTCTTCTCGTAGTCATCGGGGTGGTTCTTCTGGATGTACTCCGTCATCTTGGCCATGGCGGGAACATCATCGCCCCAGTTGACGGTCGGGAAGACGCCGTAGACGCCCTCGGCAATATCCGCCCCGGCGATATCGATAAAGGCGCTGGTGAAGCCGGCATGGCCCGAGCCGATGGTTATACCGGGATACATGCCGAGCTCGTAGGCGTTCTTAACGATGATAGCCGTCGGCGCCGGAGTGCTGGAAATATAAAGGATATCCGGATTCAGGGCCTTGATGCGTGTCAGCGATTCAATCTCGGAGGTTGTCGTGCTGGTATGCTCTTCAGTGGCTATAATTTCGATTCCCATGCCGGCGGCATAAGCCCTGGCCGCGTCCCTGGCGCCGTACCCGGTGGAGTTATTTAGCAGGTGCATGGCCATCTTGGGTTTACCCGGCCCCTTCCAGATATTCTCCATATAGTATTTGGCAAACACAAGGAAGTCATCCCCGTAATCCGGCATCTGGCCGTAAATATGCTGCGGCGGCCGATAGATAATCGGCGAAGAGAACGCCGCCATCCCGGGGAATCCGGCGCGGTTGGCAATTTCCATAGAGGCAGTCATCATGGCCGAGGATGAGGTCGTAAACATGAGGCATCTCTCGTCCATGAAGTTCTTGACGATGGTAACGACCTTGGCCGCGTCATAGCCGTTATCGCGCCAGACGACCTCAATCTGGTAACCTTCCACGCCGCCGAGCTCTTCATTGATGTACTCAAAGCAATCGAGGTTGCCGTGCCCCATGGGGGCGCCTTTTTCGGCAGCTTTACCCGTGGTGGGCGTGGTAATGCCCACTTTAAGGGTCTTGCCCTCCTTGCTCTCACCACAGGCGCTGACCAGCGGCAGAATGGCAATTATCAGCGCCAGACTGATGATGAGCGTGATGATAATTCTCCTGTTTTTCATTTTACCTCCTCTTGTTTGTACGCTGTCTTGACTACCAGCGGTGGACTACATAGGCTATCCCCCCTTCATCGTTAATATGAAAACGGCCATAAACGGTAGGCTGACTTAAAGAGCGCCCAGCGGTGGGCCAGACCGCGCGGCTCCAGAATCAAGAAAAGCACGATGACCAGCCCGAACAGCATGGGAGTGACCCCGGTGGCGAACCCCGACGGGAACATGGTGAACGTGCTCTCCAGAAAAGGCACCAGGTTCATGGTCAGGACCTGCTGTAGAATCCTGATGAACACCACTCCGAAGATAGGCCCGATGCTGGTGCCCAGCCCACCGATAATTATCATACCCACGTAGAGTATCGACTCCGTGAAGCTGAACTGCTCGGTGTTCATAAAGCCGATCCAGTGGGCGAGCAGCGAGCCGGCGATGCCGGCGAAGAAGCAGCCGATGAAAAACGCTATCAGCTTGTAATACAGCAGGTTGACACCCATGACCTCGGCGGCGAGGTCGTTGTCCCGTATGGCGATGAAGGCCCGGCCGACCTTCGTCCGGGCAAGGTTCTTGGCGAGGAAGACGCAGATGGCGGCGATGGTGATAATGAGGAAAAACTGGCTCTTTTCGCTGCTGAAAACGATGCCGCCTATCGAGGCCAAAGGCACCTTGATGCCCAGGAACCCCCCGGTAATCCCCCAGTGGTTGATGACCCAGATGATGATGAACTGGGCGGCGATGGTGGTGATGGCCAGGTAAAAACCCTTTACCCTTACCGAGGGCAGGCCGAAGATGATCCCTACAACCCCGGAGACGACACCGGCGGCGAGGAAGCCCACGATAAAAGGCATCTCCAGGCGGTTGGTCAGGATAGCGGAAGTATAGGCCCCCACGGCGATAAAACCGGCGTGCCCGATGGAAAGCTGCCCGCAGTAGCCTACCAGGATATTGAGCCCGATGGCGGCGATAAGGGTGATGCCGATTAAGTTGAAGACGCTCAGCCAGTAGTTGCTGAAGTACAGCGGGGTGGTGAAAAGGAGGACAAGGAAGCCGATAAGCAGCGCCCAGTGCGTCCGGGTGCGGACGATAGCCATGTCCTCGGCGTAGTTATAATTACGGACCCCGCACGGGAGCGTCATGCCGACTATATCCTTTCGATTCTTTTTTCGCCGAACAGTCCGAACGGCTTGATGACCATAACGATAATTATGATTACAAAGGGGATGATATCCTTAACGCCGGACCAGAGATACTGCGTCAGATAGCCGCCGCCGAGGTTTTCGGCCAGGCCGATAATCGGGCCAGCAACGATGCAGCCGATAAACGAGTCCAGTCCGCCCAGTATGACTACCGAGAAAGATTTCAGTCCGGTCTCGATAAGACCCTGGGTGATACCGCCGATACTGGAGATAAGGATGCCCCCGATAGCCGCCACCGTGCAGGCGAACATCCACGATGTGGAAAAGACCCGGGTCACCGGGATGCCGCAGGCCTGCACCGCCATCTGGTCATCGGCGGTGGCGCGCATGGCAATGCCCATCCGGTGATAGCGGAAGAACAGCGTCAATAAAATAAAGACCACCAGACAGATACCGATCACCCAGAGATATTCCTGGGAAATAATGGCCGGGCCGATGTGGATTACCTCCTTGGGGAAGAGGCGTGGCAGCGCGCCGACACTCAGCGGCCAGATAAACGTAACAATACCTTCGATGAAATAGCCTATCCCCAGCGTTACCGTGATAAGAGAGAGGATGGGCTGGGCGATGAGGGGGCGTAGAGCGAACCGCTCGATGACCCATCCGAGAAACAGGGCGAAGATAATCACCAGAGGGAAGGCTATATAGAGGGGGAGCTCGGCCTGGACGAGCATAGAGTAGGTGAACCACGAGGATATCAGCACTATTTGACCCAGCGCCAGGTTGGCGACGCTGCTCGACTTCCAGATGAGGGCGAAGCCCAGAGCAATCAGGGCATAGACCATGCCCACGGAGATGCCGGTGATAACGAATTGTAACAGTTCAGCCATCTTAATAAATCCTGAATCCTAAACAATTTTAAACAATTTCAAATTACGAAATACTCAACTCTTGCTTTCCTGTCCTCCTGTTAATCTGTTTCGGTCCTCAAGCCACGGACCTGTATCGCCGTGGTCACCATGCCTTTGCGTCCGTCCCGGTAGGTAACCGGAGCCTGGACGTCCACCTTATCCCTGTCCCCATAAAGAGCATCGATGAGGTCTTTGTACCGCTGCTCCATGAACTCCCTTCTCAGCTTCCTGGTGCGGGTAAGCTCGGCCTCATCGGGGTCGAACTCTTTATGTAAAAGAACGAACTTGCGCACGCGGGAAGGCTCCGGAAGGTAGCCGTTAACGCGCTCGAGGTCCTGCCGGATGAGGTCGGCCACCTCTCTTTTCTGGGAAAGGTCGACGAACGTGGTGTAAGGAATCCGGTGGCGCTCCGCCCACTTACCGACCATGGCAAAATCTATGTTAATGATGGCGGCGACGTACTCCCTGTCCTTGCCGCCGATGACCATGGCGTCCTTGATATAGGGACTGAAGCGCAGCCGCCCCTCGATGTACTGCGGGGCGTACCTGGCGCCGGACTTCAGCTCGCCCATGTGCTCCAGGCGGTCCATGAATATCAGATGCCCCTGCTCGTCGATGTTCACAGCGTCACCGGTATGGCACCAGCCGTCTATCAGGGTGATGGCGGTCTTCTCGGGGTTTTTATGGTAGCCGGTGAACATACAGTCCGAGCTGACGAGGAGCTCGCCCTCTCTGGTTATCCTCAGCGAGGTGCCCAGAGCGGGACGGCCCACGCTCTCGAACTTTATCTCGCCGGCGCCGTGGGAAGAGATAAGGCCGGCCTCGGTGCTGGCGTAGCACTGCCGCAGCTCCACGCCGATGGCGTGGATAAGCCTGAAAGTATCCAGGCTCAGCACGGAGCTGCCCGTCACCGCGAAGCGCACTTTGCTCAGTCCCAGCCGGTCCTTGAGCGGCCGGAACAGCGCAAGGTAGGCGATGCCGTGCAGGATGCGCCAGAAAAGGTTCGGGGTCTTGCCCTCGAACTTGAGGTCGGCGATCTTATGTCCCACCGGCAGGAACAGGTTATAGGTAAAGCGCTTCAGCGGGTTGGCGTCCAGCATCTTTACCTGTATTTCACTCACCAGCCCCTCCCACTGCCTCGGCCCGTAGATAACGAAGTTGGGACCTATCTCCCGGGTGTCCTCGGCGATGGTCTCCGGCTCTTCAGGGAAGTTGAGCCTGGCGCCGGTGAGGAGGTGGGGAATGGTGGCGAAAAAGCTGTCCCCCACCCAGGCCGCCGGGAAGTTGGAAATCAGGTCGTCGTTCTCGTCAAGCGGATAGCGGTCGACGAAGCCGCGGGCGGTGGTGATGAGGGCGCGGTGGGTCAGGGTAGCGCCCTTGGGCAGGCCGGTAGTGCCGGAGGTATAATAGATAAACGCGATATCATCTCCTCTGCCCTCCTCAACGTTTTTCTCGAAAAGCCCCGGGGCCGTTTTTTCATATTCGCGCCCCAGCTCAAACACCTCGTCGAAGCTGATGAGGAGGGGGTCATCATAGTTGCGCAGCCCCTTGGGGTCCCAGTAGATTACCTTTTTCAGCAGGGGCAGGTCGGCCTTGATTTCCAGGAACTTGTCCGTCTGCTCCTGGTCGTTAACGATGGCGAAACTGGCGTCTGAATGCGTGGCGATATACTGAACCTCGGAGGGAATGGAGTCCACGAAGACGCCGGTGGCGATGCCCCCCGCCGCCTGGACGGCGAACTCTCCCCAGAACCACTGCGGCTCGTTGTCCCCGATAATGCAGACGACGTCGCCGCGCTGAAGGCCCAGGCTTATCATGCCGAGAGAAAAGTGCTTGACATGCTCGCAATATTCATCCCAGCTATAGCGGCGCCAGATGCCGAACATCTTCATCGACATCGCCGTTTGCCGCCCCCACTTATTGCGGTTGCTGAGGATGACCTGGGGAATGGTCTCTATTTTTTTTGCGATGCTTACGGCCAAATATTTACCCCTAAAAATTAACTACCCCCCGTAACGGGAGGTAATTTTACTAAAACATTAATTATAAATAAGAACTCTATTGACTAACTACCGATGCTATTACCTCCCACGCGCACTCCGGTGCGCCCGGTAAAGACGAACTTCGATTTCTCCAGTTCGGCCTTGATGATTGACACGTGTTTCATAGCAACGTTCACCAGCTTAACACAGTATATATCTTCTGTCAACAAAGGTGAAGCTGAGGCGTGCTCAGGAAGTGACCACCGTGGTGCCGGTAGCTTTAGCGATGAGCTTGCCGGACTGGTTAGTGACGGTCATCTCGGAGACGCCGATACGGCGTCCGCTTTTGATAACGCGGCACTCGGCAATTAGCTCGTCGCCGGGAGCGGCGCCGGAGATAAGGTGTATATTGAACTGTGTGGCGATGCTGGGGGTCACCAGCGAGTTGGTGGCGTAGGCGAAAGCCTGGTCGGCCACGGCCATGACGATGCCCCCGAAGACCATGCCGTTGAAGTTAAGGTGGTCGGGCATGAGCTTCATGGACACTTTAGCGTAGCCCGGCGTAAGCTCTACGAGCCGCATGTTCAGGAAAGAAGCCACCGGCTCCGACGCTTCTTTAGTTTTCAGGTTTTCTATATTATCGTCAGGCACGGTTAATGTCCTTTCCGGCGGTGATTCCGGTACATTATAACATGTGAAGCAGACAGTTAACAGTGAACAGTTGACAGTTAAAAGCCGGGGGGAGGCACTGTAAACTTTATACTGTAGACTGTAAACTATATATGCTCCCCTATTGACAAACGGGGCTAATATATCTCCATAATAAGCGGTACCACGACGCAGGAGGTTGGAGATGTCCGTCTATCTTATGCTGACAACCCTTACCGACGCCGGGAGGAAAGCCCTCCAGGAAGACCCGGAGTTACTCAAGGAAATCAATAAAGAGGTGGAGTTCATGGGGGTGAAAATCCTCACCCAGTACGCGCTCCTGGGGCAGTACGATTTCGTCAATATACTCGAAGCCCCCAGCAACGAAGCCATCGCCAAGCTGGCAATACGCCTCAGCGCCAAAGGCACCACCCAGACACTAACGCTTACCGCCATACCCATCGACGACCTCATTACGACTCTTAAAGAGAGGGAAAGCCCCTGGTAGTATGGAAACGGATAAAATCAAGGTACTGATTGCCGACGACCATGCCGTGGTGCGTGAAGGCACGCGCCAGATTCTCGAGCAGGAGCCCGATATAGACGTGGTGGCGGAGGCCGCCGATGGCGAAGAGGCGGTAAAACTGGCCGGCAGCACCCGGCCGGACGTCGCCATCATCGATATCGCCATGCCGAAGGTTGACGGCATCGAAGCCACTCGCCAGATAAAATCGCTCTACCCCTCGATAGCCGTGCTGATACTATCCGCCTATGACGATGACCAGTTCGTCGTCAGCCTCCTGGAAGCGGGCGCCGCGGGTTACCTGCTTAAAAGCATACGCGGCCGCGAGCTCGTCGAGGCCGTCCGGCAGGTCCATGCGGGGGAATCGGTACTGCACCCGGCTATCGCCCGCAAGGTGCTCAACCGCTTCGTCCCCAGCCCGGAAAAGCCGGGCAAACAGAAGCCCGCCGAAGTGCTGAGCGAGCGGGAAATAGAGGTGCTGCGGCTGGCGACCCGCGGTCTGAGCAATCAGGACATCGCCGACGAGCTCTGCCTCAGCCTGCGCACGGTACAGGCCCACCTGGGACATATCTTCAACAAGCTTCAGGTAAGCTCGCGGACGGAAGCAGTAGTGCACGCGCTGAAGCAGGGCTGGGTGACACTGGAAGATATCCCCTGAAAGATATCGGCAGGTCCTGCGCCAGAGCTATCGTTAATGCAACAGCAAGGACGCCGTTACGCCAATATTTCACCACTCTTTTTTACTATGCTCTAACCTGAGTCTAACCATTCGCCTTTATCATTAAAATGGAGTATTTTATGCGAAGGGGTCATGATGAACTGCATCATTAATTTTACGCCTACAGGCATGTTACCGACCAAGCAGATGACGCCCTATGTGCCGATAACCCCCCAGGAGATAATCGAGCAGGTGCTAGCGGCGGCGGACGAAGGCATTACGCTGGTGCACCTGCACGCCCGGGACCGGCGCACCGGCGAACCAGCGTACCAGGCAGATATTTACGAAGAGATTATAACCGGCATACGCAAGTATCATCCCGAAATGGTAATCTGCGTTTCTACGAGCGGTCGCAATTTTTACGAGTTTGAAAAGCGCGCCGAAGTGCTCGGCCTGAAGGGGGAGTCAAAGCCCGATATGGCCAGCCTGACGCTGAGCTCGCTTAACTTTAACAAACAGGCGAGCATCAACGCGCCGGACATGATTATCTCGCTCGCCCAGGAAATGAAAAACAACAACATCCTCCCGGAGCTGGAGGTGTTCGACGTGGGGATGGTCAACTACGCCAAATACCTGGAGAAAAAGGGACTGCTCGAACCGCCACATTACTTCGGGCTGATAATCGGGAATATCGCCTGCGCCCAGGCGGACCTGCTTCACTGCGGCGTGATGATACGCGACCTGCCGGAAGGCTCCGTCTGGAGCATCGGCGGGGTGGGCGACGCGCAACTAATGATGAACTCCCTGGCGATAAGCATCGGGGGAGGGGTAAGGGTGGGGCTTGAAGACAATATCTACTACGATTCGCAGCGCACCCGGCTTGCCACCAACCTGGATCTGGTCAAACGCATCCACGTCATCGCCGAAGCTAACGAAAAGGCCATCATGAAGCCGGCGGAATTCAGGGAAATCCTGCGTCTGGAGGGCGGCTTCGGCAAATACGGGCGCAAAGCCCTTCCGCGATAGGAAAATGGAGCGGGAGACGGGACTCGAACCCGCGACGGCCTGCTTGGAGGGCAGGAACTCTACCAACTGAGTTACTCCCGCTGGCAGCTTCTACACGTAGATTTTAAACCAATCAAGCCGTAAAAACAAGCTTTTTCTCCGTTGCCCCCTACTTTAGTCCTGTACCGTAGTCGCAACACAAAATGCCCACGCCGTATAAGTACCAAAGTAATCTTTGGCCTGGTATTCATCTGTGTTATTATTCAAAGCGTATGAGGACTTTTCAGAGTAAATACAACCGGGGCGACCTCAAGAACAAGTGGAAGATACAGCAGTGCCAGAGCGAGAAAAAGTTCTTCGACTGCCGTAAGGACTGCAATAACTGTGAAGGCCGCGAGTACTGTCTGAAAGAAAGGTTCCAGCCTTACTGCGTCAGCGTTGCCTCCAGCATGCTGATTTTCGCGGACAGCTTTGAGAACGCCAAAGAATACGCCAAGAACGGGCACGGCTGGCTGATAGAGCGGGAGAGCATCGGCGGAATGCCCGTGGAGTTAAAGGTCAAGGACGACAGGGTCACCTTCCGGCCGGGTAACCATCACTAAAATAGTCCGCCAGAATGGCCCTTTCCCTGTGTTTAATACACGTTTTTATAGCTGTTTGTGTTTGGATAATTTTTTTGCTCACCCCCTTTATCCCCCTCTCAAACAGCTTCATACCGGGCGCTCGACATATTGTTTGTTTGAGAGGGGGAAAGAATCTAAGAGGGGCAAATAGGGAAAGAAAATCCCTCTCTTATCTTCCTTTACGAAAGGGAGACGCCAATGCCCGGAAATACAGGGTGTTTGAGAGTGGGCTCCGCCCCTCTCTTCTTGACTCCCCTCTCCAGCCATGAATACCTGTGATGGCCTTTCGATGACTCTTGCTGGAGAGGGGATACAGGGGTAAGGTTATCATTTAGCTGACAATAGCAAACAGAACCCCACTTCTCACCGTTTGATTCCCGTTAAAGTCTGAAAAGCCACGGCCCTTGTGAGCACTGGCGCTTCAAGGTTATAATTAAGCCGTCCAATGCTTAAAGTCGCGCTGATAAACCCTCCCCAGCATACCCGTTATCCCCAGCCGCCCGTCGGGCTGGCGTTAATCGCCGCCATAGCGGAAAAAGCGGGACACTCCGTAAAGCTCATCGACACCAACGCGCTCAATCTATCGCCAGAGGACACAGTAGCGCTGGCGTCCGGGGCGGAGGCGGCCGGAATTACCGCCATGACCCCGACCATCGGGCCCGCCCTGGAGATAGCCAGATGTCTCAAGCAGGAAAACCCCGGTCTGACCATAATCATGGGCGGCGCCCACCCTACCCTGCTGCCCCAGGAGACCCTTATGGCCTCGCCCGCGGTTGACGTTATCGTCAGAGGGGAAGGCGATGACACGATAATCGAGCTTTTACGCGCTATAGAAGAAAAACGTAATTTTGAGGGAGTCGCCGGCATCAGCTTCAGGTCCGGAGAAAAAATAGTCCACACCCCGGAAAGGACCTCCGCCGTTGACATGGACTCGCTCCCCTTCCCTGCCTTTCACCTCCTGCCCTGGCAAAAGTACAGGCCCCACCCTCCTCACGGCATGGCCATGCCTTTTGCCGCCATTGTCACGAGCCGCGGCTGCCCGTACCGCTGCGCCTATTGCTCCAAGCCAGTCTTCGGCAGCCGGTTCCGCGCGCAGTCTCCCGCCCGCGTCGTCGACGAGATCATCTACCTGAAAGAAAAATTCGGCGTGAGGGAGATAGCGTTCTACGACGACACCTTCACGCTCGATAAAAAGCGCGCCGGGGACATCGCGGAGATGATAATCGAGAAAGGGCTGAAGATTGCCTGGACCTGCGAGACGCGGGTGAACCTCGTGGACAAAGAGCTGCTGAAGACCATGAAAAAGTCCGGCTGTTACGCCATCGCCTACGGAATAGAGTCGGCCTCGCCGGAGATAGTCAAAATCCTGCAAAAGGACATCACCATTGGCCAGGTCGAAAGCGCCGTCCGCGCCACACGCGAAGCGGGAATACAGGTGGTCGGCTACTTCATGCTCGGCTCGCCCGGCGAAACGCCGGAGACGATACGGCAGACAATAGACTTCGCCAGGAAGCTCAGAGTGGACTTCGCCCAGTTTTCCGTGACCACGCCTTTTCCCGGCACGGAGCTTTACGATATCTACATGCGCGGCCGGCAGGAAAGTCCCGCCTGGGAAAGCTTTATCTACGCCGGGACGGACAACCCCACGACGCCTGTCTTCGAGAGCGACAATCTCACCCGCGACGACCTCAAGGATTGGACGAGGCGGGCCTACCGCGCTTTCTACCTGCGGCCTTCGTACGTGTGGCAGAGGCTGCGGCGGTGCACCTCATGGGGCGAAATCAGGATGAACCTCAGGGGACTCGGGATGCTGCTCCGGAGCGTATAACTAGCCGAGCGCCCAGCGCCGCTTTTCGACGTACTTCATGAAGTCGAGCTTTTCCAGCTTGTTAAAGTTATGCCGGGCATCTATCCAGCGCATGGTGCCGGAGCGGCACCGCATCGCGATGGACTGGGTCTGGGCCCCGCCGCTGAAATAGCGCACCCCTTTCAGGAAGTCGCCGCTGCTAACACCGGTGGCGGCAAAAAATACGTCCTCTCCGTTGACCATGTATTCCGCGTTATATACCTTTTCCACATCCTCCCCCGCGGCCAGGGCGGCCTCTTTCTCGGCATCATTGCGGGGCCAGGCCTTGCACTGGATTTCCCCGCCGATGCAACGTATCGCCGCCGCGGCCAGCACGCCTTCGGGAGTTCCCCCGACGCCCATCAGCATATCGACATCCGTATCGGGCAGGGCCGCGTCAATGCCGGCGGCAACATCGCCGTCGGAAATCAGTTTGACCCTGGCGCCGGCGCTCCTGATTTCCTGGAGCAGGCCCTCGTGCCGGGGTCGGTCCAGCACCACGACGGTTATCTCCGATACCTTCTTTTTCTTGGCGATGGAGACGTTCTTGATGTTTTCCGCGACCGGCGCGTTGATGTCGATACTGTCTTTGGCGTCCACCCCGACGACGATTTTGTTCATGTAAACGAAGCAGCGCGGGCAGTGCATCGTGCCGCGGGAGGAAAGGGCGACGACGGAAATAGCGCCGGGGAGTCCGCGGGCGGTGAGGGTGGTGCCGTCTACGGGGTCGACGGCGATATCGACCCTCGGCTCGGAGCCGTCGCCGATTTTCTCGCCGATGTAAAGCATGGGGGCTTCGTCCTTTTCGCCCTCGCCGATGACCACGACGCCGTCCATGCGGACGAACCCGAGCACATTACGCATGGCGGTTACCGCGGACTCGTCGACCAGGTTCTTGTCGCCCCTGCCCAGGTAGCGGGCCGCGGACATCGCCGCCGCCTCGGTGACGCGCACCAGCTCCATGGCGATATTACGCTCGATGGGATGGTCGGTATTATTGTTGTTCGTCATGATATCTCTGTCCCCCTTTCGGTGGTCGGGGCGAGTGGATTTGAACCACCGACCTCAGCGTCCCAAACGCTGCGCGCTTAACCAGACTGCGCCACGCCCCGACGTAACGATTAGTAACCGGCGGTCGTACCCTGACTGCCGCCAATCACCACTGACAGTATAGACGAGGCGACCAATAGACGCAATATGCATCAGGGTTATTCGTGTAAATCCGGGGTAAGCCTGTCCCGCTCGATAGTGGCCTGCGCCACGCGTTTTCTGGCCACCGGGTCCCTGGCCCATATCATCAGTATGCCCACTATAAAAGTCATAAGCGCCGGCGCCAGAAAGGGCATATACGTTATGGTTAAATTCCCCGTATAATCAGCCACGTAAGTGACGGCTATCGGGCCGAGGACCATGCCGGTGTCCCCGATGACGCGGTAGACTCCCATGGATGTTCCCAGTTTACCTTTGGGGGCAACATCGGCTGGCCAGGCCGCGATGGAACCCTGGAGGCCGCTGGCCAGACCGTAGAAGGCCATAACGAGGAGGAGGCTGCCCATACTTGTCTGGAGCGGAATCAACAACACGACGATGGTGCTCAGGAAGAGGCAAACCATAATAGGTATTTTCCGGCCGATTTTGTCCGAGAGCCACCCGGAAGGAAAAACGAGCAGAGAGGTGACAATCGCCGCTACCATCAGCAATATGCCAATCTTGTCCTCCGAAAGGCCCAGATTCAGAGAGGCATAGAGCGGGAGCAGCGTGGAACGGACGCCGACCCTGAGGAAGAAGAGCGCAAAAACAGAGCAGTTAACGAGGAGGAACGGGCCGTTCAACAAAACATCGGGGACATCCTTTAGACGGATTTTGGAGCGCGCCTCCGATGATGATTCGGCGGGCTCCTTCAGAGGGATGGTGGCCAGCAGACCGCAGAAGGCAAACGCAGCATATATGAAGAAGGGGGCGTTCAGACCGAAATGAACGGCGGCATAGCCGCCGATGGTGGGGCCGAATGAAGTGCCGGCGAATATGAGCCCCGAATACAGGGACATGTACCGCCCCCTGGCTTCACCGGCGGATACCTGGGCCACCCAGGTCGTTGCCGAGGTCACGTAGAGGGCGGAGCCCACGCCTTCAACAATGCGGGCCAGGATGAGCCAGTGATAGCTACTGGCCATGCCGGCTCCAATTGAAGACAGGATTATCAACATCAGCCCGACTATCATGTTGCCTTTCCTGCCGAAACGGTCGGCGAGAACTCCGGCCGGTATATCCATGACCATGCGGGCCAGGGCAAACGCCGAGACCGCCCATCCGATAAGGGCCACGGGGATGGAGAACGAAAGGGCATACTGAGGAAGAACCGGAGAGATGATGCTGATACCCAGTATCACAAAACCGGAGACCAGCGAGAGGTTCAGGATTACAAATATTCGTCGTTTCATTACACGGACTCAGGCAGATTTACCCTGAACAGGCTCATATCCATAGACTGAAATCAATGGTTGCTTTGCGGACTGCGTCCAGGGTGAAGGAAGAATTACGGGACACCGAGTACTGATATAAATTATAGGCGGTTGAACCACTAAAGTCTAGCTAAAATAGGTTTTATTTGCTTTCAGTTGTCGGTTCCAGCCTCACCCCTGTATCCCCTCTCCAGTCTGTTCAGCATGTAGACCGATTTTTAGTCTGGCTGGAGAGGGGAGTCAAGAAGAGAGGGGGCTTCGCCCCCTCTCAAATTCTTTCCCCCTCTCAAACAGACTTAAGTCTGGACACTTAATATGGACCTGTTTGAGAGGGGGTCAGGGGGTGAGTATTAAAAATCAACCATATGCAAACAGAATATTAAAATACTGCGGGCACCCGGCAGTAACTTAGACTGTAATATGGAAAAGCATAAGGAGAAGGGTAAGTAAATTGCATTTATGATAAACTGATAACAAAGGGCTGAACACAGCTTTAACGACAGGGAAAAACGCCGGCTACAAAACAGGATTTTGCGTGACGGACACCGGGGCACCAGCGAAAAAGGGACTTGAGCCCAAGTGGCTGATTCTATCAGCAATAATGCTGGGCACCATCATGTCCCCGCTCGATGCCAGCATAGTCAATACCATTCTTCCTTCCATCACTAACTCATTCCGTACCGATATATCGATAGTCCAGTGGGTGCCCACGGTCTACCTTTTGACCATTTGCTGTCTCATCCTGCTGTACGGCCGGCTGGGCGACATAGTCGGTCACAAAAAGGTTTTCCTCTACGGCGTAGGTTCATTTATACTGACTTCCATCCTGTGCGGCTCCTCGCAGAACATCTGGATGCTCATTATCTTCAGAGCCCTGCAGGGGCTGAGCGCGAGCATGATTATGGCCGTGGGCCTTGCCATCGTCACCGCCGCTTTTCCTACGACCGAGCGAGGCAAGGCTATCGGCATCTACGCCATCGGCATCTCCGTAGGCCTCGGGCTGGGGCCGTCCCTCGGCGGGCTGATAACCGAATACCTGAGCTGGCGCTACGTCTTTTTCATAAACGTACCCATCGGGATAGCAGCGCTAATCTGGAGTTCCCGTGCCATACCGACCGGCAGCAAGAACCCGGGACAGCGCCTCGACTGGTACGGCGCGATAACTTCCCTGATTTTTCTGCTCAGTCTCCTTCTCTATATCAATAGAGGAGAGGACTGGGGCTGGGCATCGCCGCTGTCCCTCGTACCGCTGGTAGTGGCGGTCGTGTTCGGCGTGCTGTTCTTCTGGATAGAACACACTTCGGCGCAGCCCATGCTCAACCTGGAACTTTTCACCAACCGCAGGTTCAGCTTCGCCAGCCTGAGCGCCCTTCTAAGCTACATGGCGCTGTATGCCCTGGTCTTCCTGACGCCCTTTTACCTGACGTTCGTGCTGAACTACGACATACTCAAGGTGGGACTGGTAATGGCGGCTTCCCCCATAATTACCTTGTTCGTGGCGCCCCTGAGCGGCGCGCTCTCGGACAGAATCGGCACCAGATTCCTGGCGGTGTCCGGCATGTGCGTCGCCGCGCTGGGCCTGTTTTTTCTCAGCCGCCTGCAGCAGTCCGCCCAGGCCTTTGACGTTATATGGCGTATAGCCATTACCGGGCTGGGAATGGGCATGTTCCAGAGCCCGAACAACAGCGCCATCATGGGAAGCGTGCCGCTGTGGCACCTGGGTATTTCCTCCGGGATACTGGCCGCGATGCGCAACGTGGGGATGGTGCTGGGAATAGCTATCGCCGGCGCCGTGCTTTACAACGTGGCCCCGAGCGCGGCATCCATGCACCCGGGTTCCTTCACCGGCGAACAAATCAGTGAGTTTCTGTCCGGCTTACGCTGGGCCTATACAGCGGGGGTCGTAATAGCAGGCATGGCTGCCCTGACATCTCTTCTGGCCATAAACCCGAAGAAAGTATCAGACCAGGGGCCTGTCCCGCAG
>CAYTZI010000001.1:39630-43975 GCA_964442335.1 uncultured Dehalococcoidaceae bacterium
CCTCTCTCTAAAAGCTAATCGATGCCTAGTCCCGGCAGTCGGGGCATTTATCATAGTCGGACAGCGGCGTACCGCTGATTTTCGCCATGTACTCAATCTGCTTCTCCGGCGCCCAGTACTGGCCGCACACGGAGCATTTCCTCATCTTGAACTCCATCCGGTTATGGGGCCAACTGATGTACCGGGTGCCGTTGTTGTCTTCCATGGTAATAGCGCCCGTGGGGCAGGTGTAAGCGCAGGAGCCGCAGCCGATACACGCCTCCGAGAAGTCCTCGCTGAAGGGCGTGGTAAGCTCCCTCTCCGTGCCGCGCCTGGACAGGCTGATGGCGGAAACGCCCACTACCTCTTCGCAGGTGCGGGCGCAGCTGGCGCAGAGGATGCACTTGTTATTGCCGGTCTGCTCCACTAGGCGCGTCTTTTCCACCCCGTACTCCTTCGCCATGTCCCGGATCACTTCCGAATCCGGGCACCTCGCCAGCAGCAGCTCCAGGAGCATCGCGCGGATTTTTCTCAGTCTTTCGGTATCAGTCCGGACGGTAAGCCCGTCCTCCACCTGGTAAATGCAGGAGGTGACCAGTCTTTCCCGGCCGCGCGCGGTCTTTATCTCCACCAGGCAGAGCCGGCAGGCGCCGTAAGGGGCGATGGCCTCGTTCTCGCAGAGGCTTGGGATATAGATATTGTGGGCGCGGGCGGCGTGAAGTATGGAAGTACCCTCTTCGGCTTTAATCTTTCTTCCGTTAATCGTTAAATTCACCATTCCAGCATCCTTATTTTGCATCGAATTTGCATACGCCAGCGGGACATCTATGCTCTTTAATATGCGCTTCGTACTCGTCCCTGAAGTGCCGGATGGAGCTCATGACCGGGTTGGAGGCCGAAGCGCCGAGCTGGCAGAGCGAGGCGTCCACCAGGGCCGCCGATATCTCTTCCAGCAGCTCGATGTCCCCTTCTTTACCCCGTCCCTGCGTAATATCGTCCAGTATATACCTCATCTGACGCAGGCCCTCGCGGCAGGGCAGGCACTTGCCGCAGGACTCCCCTTCCAGGAAGGTCGTGTAGTAGCGCGCCATGTCCACCATGCAGGTCTTCTCGTCCATGACAATCATGCCGCCGGAGCCCATCATCGAGCCGGCCTTGGTGAGCTCGTCGAAATCAACGGACAGGTTGAGGAGGCTTTCCGGAATCATGCCGCCGGACGGACCGCCCGTCTGCACTGCCTTGAACTTGCGCCCCTTGGGAATACCGCCGCCAATTTCGAAGATGATTTCCCGCAGCGTGGTGCCCATGGGCACTTCCACGAGACCGGTATTGCTGATATTACCCACCAAGGCGAATATCTTGGTGCCCTTGCTGTTCTCCGTGCCTATCTTCGAATACCAGTCCGCGCCTTTATTGATAATCAGGGGCACGTTGGCCCAGGTCTCGACGTTATTGAGGTTGCTCGGCCTGCCCCACAGTCCCTGCTCGGAGGTGTGGATGTATTTCGCCCGCGGCTCTCCCACCTTGCCTTCCAGCGAGGCCATCAGGGCGGTAGACTCCCCGCAGACAAATGCCCCGCCCCCGCGCTTTATCTTGATGGTAAAATCGAACCCGGAGCCCAGGATATTCTTCCCCAGCAGGCCGCAGGCCTCCGCCTGCTCCATGGCGATGCGCATGTGCCGCACGGCCATGGGGTACTCGTTGCGGATATAGACATATCCTTCGTGGCTGCCGATAGCGTAAGCCCCGATAATCATCCCCTCCAGCACACTGTGGGGGTTGCCTTCCACGAGGCTGCGGTCCATGAAAGCCCCGGGGTCGCCTTCGTCGGCGTTGCAGATAACGTACTTAACGTCACCGTGCGCCTTACGGGTGCTCTCCCACTTGCTGCCGGTGGGGAAGCCCGCCCCGCCGCGTCCCCTCAGCCCCGACTTCTTGACCTCGTCGATTATTTTCTCAGGTGTCATTTTAAGGGCTTTGGCCAGGGCGCCGTAGCCGCCGATAGCCAGGTAGTCGTCGATGGAAGTGGGGTCGATAAGGCCGTTGTTGCCGATAATCAGGCGCATCTGCTTCTTGTAGAAAGTAACGTCGCCTTCCTTAACGATTTTCTTATTGCCGGCGCGGTCGGTATAGAGCAGGCGGTCAACCACCTTACCCTTCCCGATGGTCTCGGACAGTATCTCCGGGACGTCCTTGGGCCGCACCCTCTGGTAAAATATGTCTTTAGGCCGTATCATCACCAGCGTGCCCCGCTCGCAGAAGCCGGGACAGCCGATGGCTTTAATCTCCACTTTAGCGCCGAGTTTCTGCTTTTTGACCTCGTCCTCGAACGCCGCCAGGATGCTCTTCGAGCCGTAGGCCTGGCAGCCGGTGCCGTTGCATACCGAGATAGTGAGCCTCTTCGGGTCTTTCTTCCCGATTATGGACTTTCTCAGGGCCTCTAAACCGGCCGGGGACTTTAATTTTGCCACGGGAATCCCTCCAACTTGCTAGCTATAGTTCTTTAATACTCCGCTGACCTTTTCCGGCGACATCTCGCCGTGATAGTCCTCCCCGATGATGACCATCGGGCCGAGGGCGCAGGCGCCCACGCAGTTGACCGTCTCCAGGGTGAACCTGAGGTCCCTGGTATTGCTCCCGGTCTTAATCCCCAGCTCTTTCTCGATTTCCTCCAGCACCCTGTCCGAGCCGCGGACGTGGCAGGCGGTGCCCATACAGACGTTAATGATGTGGCGGCCCCTGGGGGTAAGACTGAAAGCCTTGAAGAACGTGGCGACGCTGTATACTCTGCTCAGCGGCACGTCGAGACCGAGGTGGATTTCCTCCAGGGCCTCGCGCTGGAGATAGCCGATGGCCGCCTGAGTATCGTGAAGGACGTCTATCAGCGCCGATTTATCGTGCTGGTACTTTGCCAGCACCTGCCCGACTTTTTCTTTGAGCTGTTTTGCTGCCATGTTTCACTTTCTCCAGTAACTTCTGATATTCCAGTTCCACGCGCTCCTGTATCCGCGCGATGGAGTCCTCGCTGAGGTGACGGAACCGGCCCTGCGTTTTGAGATACTCCGCCACCGGTCTCAGTTTGGGTATGTCCAGGCTCATTTTGTAGACGCCGTTCTCGATCTCGTATAGCGGGAACATGCCGCTGAGCACCGCCAGGCGCACCTGACGGTTAACGGTATCGGTGGCGCTGCGCCAGCCGGTGGGGCAGGCGGAGAGGATATGGACATAGGCCGGGCCCGGCGTCGCTATCGCTTTAGCGACCTTCGCCATGAGGTCGAAGGGATAGCCGTGCGTGGCCGTGGCCACGTAGGGGATGTTGTGGGCGACGGCTATCTCCGGCATGTTCTTTTTCCAGCTGAACTGGCCGATGCTCTTTTTACCGGTCGGCGAGGTGGTCGTCCAGGCGCCGAAAGGCGTCGCCGACGAACGCTGGACGCCGGTGTTCATGTAGGCCTCGTTGTCGAAGCAGATATAGGTGAAATCGTGGCCGCGCTCCAGCGCGCCGGAAAGCGCCTGAAGGCCGATATCGCTGGTGCCGCCGTCCCCCGCCATCGCCACCACCTTGGTGTTCGCCGGCAGGTTGGCCCCCTTGCGCCGCATGGCTTTATAAGCCGCCTCGATGCCTGAAGCCACCGCCGCCGTGTTTTCAAACAGCGTGTGTATCCAGGGGAGCTCCCAGCTGCTCAGGGGGAGCTGCGAGGTGAAAATCTCGGCGCAGCCGGTGGCGTTGACGACGATTACGTTCCTGTCCATGGCTTTAAACGCCTGGCGTATCGCCAGGGCTTCGCCGCAGCCGATGCAGGCGCGGTGCCCCGGCGCGAACTTCTCCTCTTTTTTTATCAACCGGGGGACATAGACCGCATATTTTTCCATTATTCCCTCACCCCGTAAATCTCGTATTCGTTCTTGCTGCCTCTGGCCGCTATCTCGATGCCCTTTTTAACGATGTCCTTGAAATTGAGCACGGTGGTGTCGCGACCGCCAAGGCTGATAACATAGCTGACAATCTTCGGCCTTTTGGCCTGGCTATAGAGGGCGGCTTTGACCTCGGAGGCCAGCGGCCCGCCGGGTCCGCCGAAGGAAATAGCCCGGTCCATGACAAGAAGCACCTCGGCGTCCTTGACGGCTTCCCTCAGCTCCTCAAAGGGGAAGGGCCGCCAGAGCCGCAGCCTTATCTGCCCCACGTCCATCCCCTCCTCCCTCATCTCGTCGATGGCGACGGACGCCGTCTCGCCGCTGCTTCCCATGGTCATGATGAGGACCCTGGCGCCGTCGCTGTGGTATTTCTCGATGGGCGAATATTTTCTACCGAATAGTTTATCGAACTCGTTCCATGCCTCAAGGATATATTTCCTGGACTTATGTA
>CAYTZI010000002.1:0-26097 GCA_964442335.1 uncultured Dehalococcoidaceae bacterium
CGATTTCCTCATTATGTGCGAGAGCATCAAGAAAGCGCCCTACCGTTTCGGGCCGGAGCCGGATAAACCCCACGTCCACCCCCTGCCGGAGATACTTACGTTTATCGGGACCGACCTCAATGACCTCTCGACGCTCGGCGCCGAGGCGGAGATTTACCTGGGTAAAGAGATGGAGCGGCACGTTATTTCCGCGCCCACGGCCGTGGTCATTCCCGGCGAGCTCGCGCATTGCCCGCTGGTAATCACCAGGGTAGACCGGCCTTTCATACTGACGGATATCCGCCCCTTCGGCAGTCCCCCACCCGCCCCCGGGAAGCTCTAAATATCAAAGGGTTTTTATCTTTTACGTCCCTTTGTGAAATAGAGCAGCAGGTCATCGTCAACGGTGATGTCGGAACCCGGCTTAACGGGCCGATTTTTATACACCAGGCCCCTGCCTTCCGGGATATACCCGCGCTTAACATACATGCGCTGGGCGTTACCGTAGTCGGCATATAGCCCCACGCCAAGGCCGGCAATCGCCGCCCTCTGGAAAATACGCTTTTCCGCTTCGTCCATCAGCGCTGTAGCTACCCCCTGACGGCGATACTCTTTAAGGACGCGGAGGTCTTTTATCTCCGGGATATTCTTCTCGGCGAACGGAGGATAGTCCGCCTGCCACTTTATATAAAGAAAACCGGCAATTTCCCCGTCGTAACGCGCTACCAGAAAGACTATCTCCCTTTTTTCCTGGGCGGCCAGCAGCTTCTGGAAATATGGGGCTGGGGCATTATGATTCAGGAAGGAAGGTCGTACAGTAATAACAGGAATATCCTGTGCTTTAAGGCTGCTGACAGTAATAGACATCGGATTATGACACGATGTTATTTGGTCGCTTTCTTCCGGCAGCTCCCGCACACCCCGAAGATGCCCACGTGCTTTAGCTCCGCCCGGAAATCGTAGTCGCGCAGCAAAACGTCCCGCAGGGGATACAGGGACGCCTCCTTGATATCGATGACCCGGCCGCATACCTGGCAGACCAGGTGATGATGATGGCCGGACTCCTCGGCGTGATAGCGGATGCGCCCCTCTCCGAGGTCTATTTCATAGACCATGCCGAGCTTTTTCAGCAGCTCCAGGGTGCGGTAAACGGTGGAGATATTGACGTTAGGATATCTGGCGGCGACCCTGGCGAAAATCTCCTCGGCGGAGATGTGCTCGTCGCTGCTCTCCATCGCCGAGAGAATCATCAGGCGCTGGGGCGTGAGCCGGTAGCCCTTTTCCCGCAGCCTTTCCGTAATGCGGACGGCGCTGTGCGGATGGGCGTGGGAATGACCGTGCGGGTGCTGTGTCTCAGTCATTCTATAGCTCCCCCCATGAACGGCTAAAGTCCTTAACGGTGGTCATAACGGGTTATTTGTACTGGCTTGTTTTCCCGGAAGATACGTGGTAAATGGGCCGGGTGATGTTCCTGATGATGACGGGGCCGTGCTGAACGCCGGCCGGTATGCAGGCGGCAAAGCTCCTGTCCACGATGTTCTTTTCGTTATCGATGGTGATTTCCAGCTCGGCGCCGAGGTCCTGGATATTCTCGTAATTAAACCCGAAAAACCCGAGCACCTCGTTGAAATCATGGGTATGGGAATCGCAGAGCTTTATCTCCTTGTCCGCACCGGGCAGTATCCACTTCGCCTCGGCGTAGAACTCGGCACCCGGCACGGTATCGGCGTCGACCTGTACGATCGGCTTGACGACTTTGGGGTCGTTCTTAACACGGTAAGGCGGATATTTAGCGTCCTTTTTCGGATAATCTACAACGTATTTTGCGTTTTTTCCCTCGTGCATTTCGTTCCTCTTTCTAAACATTATTCCGAAAGACTAGATGTACTTGTCCCCCGAGCCGAGCGTCAGGTGAAACATCGGGGCGTCCATGCGCCGGTAGACCAGCGGGCAGTGCTCCATGTTGGCGGGGATATAGACCATAAAGCTCTTGGTGAGGACGAACTTCTCATCCTCCAGCCAGAACTCAATCTCACCGCCGAGGTCGGAAGGGTCTTCCATGTTGGTGCCCATGCAGCTGAAAATCTCGATGAAGGGGTGGGAGTGGGGCATGATGCCGGGCACTTTGCCGCTCTTGACCAGTTCCGGCGTGACGAGCTCGGGCATGGGCATCAGCGGCATCTGCCGCTGGTCCTTCATCGTGCCGGGCCACTGCCAGGTATATTCGCCGTAAAAGGCGCCGGGCAGGACCTCGGTGTCCATCCAGATAACGTGCTCCAGCCCCAGCCGGTAGCCGTCAGCATAGCCCTGCCTGATAATCTGGGGGCCCTTGTAGCCGGGCATGACGACGTTCTTCTTCAGCTCCGTGGTGATATATTTGCCGTACTTGGATTTTCCCATTGATTTTTCTCCTTTCCCGTTCATTAAAAACAATATCAAAACTGCATTTTTAATGCAAATGGCTGAAAACCGGATTCAGCGCTATAGTGAAAAGGGATTCAATGTCAGCCCGTATCTGAGACGGTACCAGGCCGCCGCCGGGATATACACCAGCACGAACCCGACCAAAGCCATGATTAAAGCCAGAATCAGCACGCTGTAGACGGCCCCCAGGGACGCGGCGGTTGAGGGGAAAAACTCGCCGCCGGAGCGGCCGACGAGCAGGAGGACCAGGTTCAACAGGAGAAAAGGCAGCACGATACATCCCAGACCGGATAACGTGCCTTTAAAGTCCGCCCAGCTCAGCCTGACGTTTCCGGATATACATATAGACAGGTAAAGAAATACCCAGAACTGCCAGAGGCTCAGGTTGGCGGGACTGAATATAATCTTGATGATAGCCAGGGCGGAACCGCCGAAGACGCTTAAATAGCCGCCGATAAGCGATTCCTGGGAAACGGCGCTTACGCTGAGGTCGATTTCGTCCCAAACGCCCGAGCTGCCGGGAATCAAGAAGTAAAAGAGCCCGAAGAGCACAGCGCAGCCGAGTACCATGGGCCCTATGCCGATAAAGAAATTGCCCAGCACATGCCAGGGATTTTTACGGTTCCACGTATGGTAAACGTAGCCCAGGGTGCCGGTAGCGGGGTCGGGGCGGAACAGGCTGATATCCTCTATCCGGTGCCCGAAAATCACGCAGAAAAAGGCGTGGCCCAGCTCGTGGATGGGCGTACCCAGCCATGCCACCAGGTAGACCCCTTTGCCGAAAGCCTTCTCCATCGACCTGAATGTTAGCTGGGAGACGAACTGGATGAGCAGCCCGAAGATAAAAAGCCCGGCAAAAAGGGAGACCATCTGGCCCAGGGTCGCCAGCAGGAGGTCTTTAATAAAAATAAGGACTGTCATTCAGGTTGATGATATCGTCAGAATGAAAAGACTGTCAAGGAGAGAGGGGGCTGTCTACTTCCCGCCGGTGTACTCGAAAATTTTCACTTCGGGGACGAAACCCACGCTCTGTAACGAGACCCCCTGCTCGGAGCTGTATACCAGTTCAAAATCGGTCACCGCTTCCAGCGGTACGGGACTTATGAACGCGCTCGTCCCTACGACGGCATAGTTGCCCGATTCCTGTTCCTCGACGTACGCTGCCGCTTCTTCGTAGCTGTCGAACTCTCTGGCATCGATGACCTGCTTATATCTTATCCCCTGCTGCTCTTTCTCGACCCAGCCGATAACGCCCGCCTTGACGTCGGTCACCGCCTTCCCGTCGAAATTATACAGCCGTATAACCAGACTCTGGTAATATGCCGGGAAATAGAACTGCACCGGCTGTAAAGTGTCCTCGTAAAGCACATAGAAAACATCGTAGTACTTGCTCGTCGGTTGTTCCGCCCAGGTCGCCACCGCCCAGTACTTGCTCCGCGCCGTCAGGTAGTCGATAACGACATACCGCGTGTTCATTTCCGCAATCAGTTCGCGCGCCGTAGCGTCATCCGTGGATAAAAAGAAGTTGGCCACCCTGATGACGGCGGGCGCGTACTGGCTCGGGTTGGCGTTCGGCATGCGGTGGGCGATGTGCGTTATCCAGTAGCCGTAGTCCCACCACGAGGTCACGCCGTAGGCTGTATCGGGGTAATCGAACGGCTCCCCGGGGGCGGGCGGTGGGAATATCTTATAGTAAGCGGAGGGGTCGCCGAAGGGCTCAGGGGTATTCTCCCGCATCCAGAGCAGGGAGGACATCCAGGCGTCGGTAGGCGCGTAAGGCGCTTCTTCCGTCGTGGTCATTTCGGCCGCTTTGGTAATATTGGGGAAGAAAACGAGAAAGAACATCGCCACTCCCGCCAGCGCCGCGAAGAGCAGATAGGCCGTACGGCCGGGGGTATACCGCCTGGCCTGTTTTTTCCTGCTTTTTGCCTTGCTCTGCGGTACGGCCGCGGGGACTTCCTCCTGTTTTACCTCTAACTTCCTCGCGCCGGCCAGCCATATTACCCGCCAGGACAGATAAGCGGAAAGCAGGGCCACGTTAACGACCAGGTAGTAGGCGAAACGGCGCTGCCCCAGCGTCAGGAACAGAATTACCAGCGTCCAGACGAAGAAAAACAGCCAGTCCCGGCGCTCGGTGCCGGGGAAAAACAGCATGATGAACAGAACAGCTAGGGGCAGCAGCGCCACGACACGGTGGCCGAAACCGGACAGCAGCAGGAGAGTCATGACCACCGCGAGTATCGCCAGGACCCAGATGACGGGCCGCAGGTAGCTCTGCCCGGACGGATTTTTCCTGATAAAAAGATAAAGCAGGATACTCAACGATATGAGGGCAACGCCGGGGAAAGCGAAATCACTGAAAAGGAAAAAGCTCGTGGTGAAGTTTCCCCAGCTTATTGCCGTACTGAAGACTCCAGACGGGGCCAGGAACGGCTGCATCTCCACCGTGGTCGCGGCGCTCGCCCCGGAAGGAATAAAGATATTGAATCGCCCCAGAATGGAGTCGAGCATACCGGGGCTGATTAGATAAAACGCCAATATAATTATACCGGCGGCGACCGCCAGTACGACCGGGTAATAGAAAGGCCGGACGTTCCGGGAAGACATCAGCCGGGAGATAACGACCAGCGCCACGGGCACGAAAAAGGCCAGTATTATGCCGGTAAGGAAAAAGGAGTTCGGGGTGAGATTGAAGAACATCAGCAGAGCTATCAGCAAAGACACTACCCCCACTACTCCCAGGTAGTCCGTCGATTGCTTTCTGAGGTGGTCGTTAACGAACTGAATGACCAGGTAGAGGCAGAAGATGAACACGAAGAGCAGCGCGCCCGCCCAGCTGATAAGGTACACTCCCAGGAACAGTCCCGCCAGGGCGCTGTAAACGAGAGGCCGGCCGCACGTTGCCCAGTCCCGGTGAAGAATATGGTCGAAGGAAATGCCTCTTTCCCGGGCGGTCTTCACCGCCAGGATAACGAACGCCAGGAAAGTCGTGGAGAGTAGCGTTTCCACCGCGGGCGTATCGTTCAGGCCGATTATCGTGCGTCCCAGGTACTCCCCGGGCAGAATGGCGGTCAGTCCCGCCGCTATCAATCCCACCCACCTGTTAAAAAGCGTCTTTCCGATGAAATAGACGGGTATAACGGTCAGGGCGGCGAGAATGGCGGGGAAATACGCGCTGAAGGTATCAATCATGTGCTGGGTCGGGGTGCCGAGGCTGAACATCCAGATGATTCCGGACAGGAACCAGTAGGGGAAATAAATATCGTTTAAAGGCCAGCCCTCGGGATACAGCAAATAGGGGTCGAAGTTCATCAGGTGCGGGAAATTATTGGCGGTGACATCGATGATGCGCTGGAAAAAATACGCGTCGATGCTGGTGAACTTGACCCATTCCCCGCTGAAAGCCTGGTCGTAAGGGAGCACGATGCGGAAGAGCAGGGAGATACCGAAAATGACGGCGATAACTATGCCGACAACGACCTTCGGGGATATTCTGCCTGTACTCATTCTGTTACGGGAAGCGCTTATAGGTTGGGTAAATTATGGCATATCCCGTATAGCTTTGCAATCGTACCAGCCTTGCTAAAGCCGTAACTCTCGGTTATAATTACAAAAAGCTTTTACATAAAAAAGCGCCCCGTGTCTCAGGCACAGCCTTCCGTCAGGAGATAAATCGGCCGCATGAAAATTTCGGTTATCCTCGGCACCCGCCCCGAAATAATCAAGATGGCGCCCCTCATAAAGCTACTCCGGGAAAAGAACGCGGACTTCTTTACCCTCCACACCGGCCAGCACTACTCGTACGAGCTGGATAAAGTATTCTTCGACCAGCTCGAACTGCCCCTGCCGCAGTACAATATCGAGGCGGGCTCAGGCTCACACGCCGAGGAGACCGGCAAGATGCTTATCGGCATCGAGAAAATCCTGAAAGAGCAAAGACCGGATATCGCCCTGGCGGAGGGGGACACCAACAGCGTCCTGGCAGGGGCGCTGGCGGCCGTCAAGCTCGGCATCAGGTTCGGCCACGTGGAGTCGGGCCTGCGCTCCTACGACCGCACCATGCCGGAAGAGATAAACAGGATTATCGCCGACCATATCTCGGACTACCTTTTCGCGCCCACCAGGCAGGCGAAGCAGATACTTCTCGGGGAGGGCATCCCCGAGAAAAAGGTATTCGTCACCGGCAACACGATAGTCGACGCCGTCAATCAAAACCTGGCGCTCGCCCGCCGGAACAATAGCGTCGCCAAACGGCTCCGCCTCAAGCCGCGCCAGTACTTTATCGCCACCCTGCACCGCCAGGAAAACACCGACAACACCGAAAGGTTCCGCTCAATCCTGGACGGACTGGAAAGGCTGACGGTAGATTACCGCATCCCGGTTGTTTACCCCGTTCACCCGAGGAGCCGCAAGATACTCGCGCGCCTGCCGAAGCAGCCGGAGAGGTTGAAAGTAATCGACCCCGTGGACTTCCTCAGCTTTTTGTATCTGGAAAGCAACGCCCGGTTGATACTTACCGACTCCGGCGGGGTCCAGGAGGAGGCATGCATCCTCGGGGTGCCGTGCGTTACCTTGAGGGATAACACGGAGCGACCGGAAACCGTGGATGCGGGGGCCAACATGCTGGCGGGCGCCTCGGCGGAGAGAATCGTGCACTCGGCGGCTTCGATGCTCGACCGCAAAACGGACTGGGTCAATCCTTTCGGCGACGGGCACGCCTCGGAAAGGATCTTCAATATAGTCATGGAGGCAGAAAATGACTAAGATACTCGTTACCGGCGGGACCGGGTTCATCGGCTCGAACCTCGTGCCGGAGCTCAGAAAACGCGGCCACGAGGTCTGGGTGTGCGACCTCCTGAACAGCGCCGCCACGGCTAACTATATCCGCTGCGACACGCGCGAGTACCGGCAGATTGAGCGCATCTTCAACGGCCACGATTTCGATTTCGTTTTCCATCTTGCCGCGGAGTACGGGCGCTGGAACGGCGAGGACTATTACGAGAACCTCTGGCAGACCAACGTCATCGGCACCAAGCACATGATACGCCTCCAGGAGCAAAAAAAGTTCAAGATGATTTTCTTTTCCAGCGCCGAGGTCTACGGCGATTACACCGGGAAAATGAGCGAGGACGTCATGGACAAACTCGCCATCAAGCAGATGAACGACTACGCCATTACCAAGTGGGCGGGAGAGCTCATGGTGCTGAACTCGGCGGCGATGTTCGGCACGGAGACCGTGCGGGTGAGGCCGGTCAACGCCTACGGCCCGCACGAGCATTATCACCCCTACCGCGGCGTCATCCCCGCCTTCATCTATAAAGCCCTCCACGACGAACCCTATACCGTGTATATGGGGCACAGGAGAATCTTCGACTACGTGGAAGATACCTGCCGGACCTTCGCCAATATCGTGGACAACTTCATCCCCGGCGAGGTCTATAATATCGGCGGGAAAGAGGAGTGGGAGTGCGATATCAAGTACGTGTCCAACGTTATTCTCGAGTATCTCGGCAAGGACGACTCCAAGGTGACCTATAAACAGGGCGAGCCTTTCACCACGCAGGTCAAGCACATCGATTACGCGAAGTCGCGGCGCGACCTCAAGCACGACCCCAAGGTGCCGCCGAAAGAAGGCATACACCGTACCATCGAGTGGATGAAATCCGTATATGGCATTAAGTAGCGGAGCGCCGGTGTGAACGTCCTCTTTGTCCATGAAACCGAATGGCTGAGAAAAGTAGTCTTCGATATACATACCCTGGCGGAGTCGCTCTCGTTGCGGGGACATCAGGTATACGCCATCGACTTCGAGAGCACGTGGAAACGCGCGGGAATATTTGACCTGTGGAGTAAATACAGGCAGGTAGACGGGGTCTCGCGTGCGTTTAAGGGCTCTTCGGTAACGCTCATCCGGCCGGGGTTCTTTAAAGTAAGCGGCCTCAGCCGCATATCCGCCGCTTTTACTCACTGGCGGGCGATTAAAAAGACTATCAAAGATAAAAAGATAGACGTCCTCATTCTTTACGGCGTCGCCACCAACGGCATTCCCGCCGTCCGCGCCGCGCACGGCCTTAACATCCCGGTCGTATTCAGGTCGATAGACATTCTTAATCAACTGGTGGCGTTCCGTATCCTCAGACCTTTTACGAAGATGCTGGAGAAGTCCGTCTACCCCCGCGCGGACATGACCCTTACCCTTACGCCGAGCCTCTCAAAATACGTGGCGGGGCTGGGGGCTAAAAGGGACAGGATAAAGCTGCTGCCGATGCCGGTGGACACCGCTATATTTTACCCCTGCCCCGCCCCTTCGGAGCTGCGCCGCCGGTGGGGCATTAAAGAAATGGACAGCGTCATCCTCTACATCGGTACGCTCTTCGATTTCTGCGGGCTCGACGGCGTAATACGGCGCCTGCCGGAAATAATCGCTCAGGAGCCCTCCGCAAAACTACTCATCGTGGGAGACGGCCAGCAGCGCAGGAAACTGGAAAGCATTATCGCGGAAATAGGCCTGAAAGGCAGAGTAATCATCACCGGCTTCCAGCCCTACGAGACCATGCCGCAGTACATCAACATGGCCACTCTTTGCATCAACCCCTTCCTCATGACCGGCGCCACCAGAGAAATCTTTCCCGGCAAGATAGTGCAGTACCTCGCCTGCGGTAAAGCCGTCGTCGCCACCCCCCTGCCCGGCCTGGTGGCGGTCACGACGGGCGAAGAGCAGGGCATAGCCTTCGCGGAAAGCCCCGTGGCGATGGCGGGCAAGCTGGTCGCCCTGCTCAGGGACCGTGACCACCGGCGCCGACTGGAGCAAAATGGACTTGCCTACGTCCGTAAAGTCCACAGCATCGAAAGCATCGCCGCGCAGCTGGAAGCAAGTCTGGAAGAAGCGATAGCCCGAAAAAAGGCGGAATAGCCCATGCCGCTGAGCATCATCGGCATCGCCAGGGACTCGTTAAAGTTTACCGCCGCCAAAGCCATCGCGGCGCTGGCGGGGCTGGGGGTAACGCTCTACGCCGCCGCCATACTCCTCCCCGAAGAATACGGCACCTACGGTCTGCTTGTGCTGTGGTTGACCTACGTCAGCGCGGCGGCGCCGGGAATATATACCGCGGCTTCACGGGAGATGCCCGTGCTGCTGGGGCAGGGCAAAGAGCCGGAAGCCCTGAGAGTCCAGAATATCTCCGTGTCCGCGGCGCTGCTTTACACCATAATCCCCACCGCCGTGGTCATCATCGTCTCGTTTTTCTACGACGAAGAAATCATGAGATACGGCCTCATCGTGGTCGCTCTGACCTACGCGGCCATGAGGATATCCGGCATCTGGGCGAACATGAACTTCACCAGGGAGCGGTTCAATAAAGTGGCGGTGGGAAATCTCATCACCGCCATCGCCGCCCCCGCGGTGGCGTTAATCGGTTTGCACTGGCTCAAAGTCTACGCGCTCGTTATCGGGCCGCTGGCGGCTTACATCATCCTGATGATTTACTACCTGACGCGGGGCTCCATAGGCTTCCGCTTTGTTCTTGACCGCCGTGAGATTATCCGGCTGGCCAAAGTCGGGCTGGTCCTTCAAGGGCTCGTGGTGGTGCTCATGCTTTTCAGGGTCGTCGACCGCACCGTCATCGCCTCGGCGCTGTCCCTGGAACAACTGGGACTCTACGTGTTCGCCATCGGCTTTCTCACCTACGCCTTTTCGTTATTCGAGGACTTCACGCGGGTGCTCCAGCCGGTCCTCTGGCGCCATGCCGGCACCGCCGAGAGCATATCCAGAGGATTCAGAGACACCCGGCGGATAGCGGTATACCTGGCGCTCGGGACAGCCATCGTTATTCCCCTGGCGCAACTCTTTTTCATCCTGATAGCCATGCTGGTAACGAAAAAATACACCGGTAGCATCGGCATATTCAACGTGCTGTCCTATAACCTCTACCTCATGGCGATAGCCATAATGCCGACCCTCATACTCAACTCCAGTCTGGTCAACAGGCAAAAGTTCACCCTGATTTTTTACGCCGCCGGCCTGGCATTAAGCGTGGGACTGGACATCATGGTGGTGAGGCTGGGCGGCGGCGTAACGGACATCGCCTGGGTGGCTATCGGCACGCAGGGACTGGTGACGGTGATACTTTACTACCTGATAAAGAGGCATGTCTTCGACTCTGCCGCCGAGTTCGGGAAGTTCGCGTTAATGATGGCGATACCTTTCGCGGCCAGCTTCCCGTTCTATTTCCTTCACGTCTACCTGTACCAAGCCCTGGCGAACCTGTGGGTCTTTACGGGGATATCGCTCGGCGCGCAGATAGCGATATGGACGCTCGTTGTCCTCATTTTTTACCGGGAATACGTTTCCCGCGCCCAGTTCCGCGCCATAATAAAGGAAATACGTTCAACCCTGCCGGGCAGCCGGCGGGAGGACACCGACCTGATATAACGGAAGCTAACTCTTCCTGCCAGCCGCCTTCCGATAAACCGCCAGGATTTCATCCAGCGCGTCGGGCAGGTTCAGCGATTCCAGCCTGTTCTTATAATCGGCGTGGTTTTCCCAGACGTCTTTTACCCTGGAGATGAAGTCAGGGGTGTCGCGGCTTTTAAAGACCACCGTGCCTTCGGGCCGCGGGCAGACATCGCTGGCAACGGCGGGTACTCTGAAGTGGATGGCTTCAGCCACGGATATGCCGTAGCTGTCCACGGCTGTGGGGCGCACGAAAATATCGCTTTTCATTATCACGGGATAGAACTGGCAGGGCGTGGTCTGGAACAGGAAGTTGTCCTCGATGCCTTTCTCGACGATTCTGCGTTTCAACTCGTTATAATATTCATAGTCCCTTATGCTCGGCAGGAAAAACACGAGCCCGACCCCCGGGTATTCGTTTTTCAACGCGGCGCAGAGCTCGATACACATGTCGATGCCATAAAGGTCCTCGCCTTTGTTCCTGATGATGGCGAAAGCGTTGGCGGATATCACGGGCTTGTGCGCTTCCATGAAAGCCCATACCCGGGGCGGGACTTCCGCTATTTCCTCTTCTCTTACCACCGGCGGCAGGTAAGGCGTTATGACGGACACCTTTTCCGGCCCGGCGCCCAGGGATACCAGCTTTTCTCTGATATCCGGGTTAATCGTGATGCAATGCGCCGCCGACCTCAATATAGCCTTCATCATCCTGCGTCCGATGGGACTGAAATCCTCGGGACTGTACCTCAGGCTGTGATAAGTGATAACGAACCTGGCGCGTTTAACCATGGCGAGCCAACGGAAAAAGGCAGGGATCTGCCAGCGCAGGTTGGTGGTATGCACGTGAATGATGTCTATCCGCGAAGCCAGGATGCGCGGCCAGTTCCAGATACGGAACAAGCTCAATACGTTTCCGGCTTTTTTACCGCGCCAGTCCAGGTCAAGGATGGTGCACCGGATGTTTCTGTTCAGGCAGCCGGCCATCAGCCTCTGGATGTGGATGGTCACTCCCCCCAGGGGAGGCGGGTAGACCCCGGCTATTGCCACACACAGGTCTTCCACTTTCCTTGCGACGCCCATCAGGAATCAGCCCCGCCTCTCTCCAGAAACAGGGCGGGGTCGCCGGCCTTTCCCGACATAACCGGCTCGCTGGACATCAGGTCGTCCAGGGTCATGTCCCAAGCGCCGAACTTCATCTTTATTATCCTTTGATTAAGAAAATCGACGAGCCCCCATAAAAAACCGCTGTGCGGCGGGTAGATATTGGGCTCGAGGATTACTTTTTTCAGTCGGAATCCGTGCTTCTTCAGATTGGATAGAAACTCCGCCGCGCGTTCCCTCCCCATGAGGTCGGGATGGAACTCAATAAGCAGCTTCAGCGGAATTCCCGATTCCAAAACGCCGCTCATGCCGGCGATTATCTCATACTCATAGCCTTCGGTGTCCATCCGGATTAAATCGGGGCGTCTCTTGTCCCTGAGAAAGGTGTCCAGGCTGGCGATTTCCACTTCTATTGTGCCGATGATTTTACGCGGAGGGTAAAAAGAACACCAGTTGGGATGGTCGGAAAGGTACATGGTCGCCGCGCCGTTGTCCTTCCCGATGCCAATCTGGAAAGTCTCGATGTTCTCGTAGCCGTTAAGCTGGATGCTCTTCCGGAGCAGCTCCATGTTATGCGGCACCGGCTCGACGGCATAGACCCTGCCGCGCGGGCCGAGCAGCCGCGCTTCCATAAGGGCGTAGTACCCTATGTTCGCCCCCACGTCCACCACGCAGTCCCCCTCTTTCAAAGCGCCCCGGAGCGTTCGGGTAAGCAGCCCCTCCCTGACCCCCGCCAGGGCAAGCTCCCGCGAGACGCCCTTGTCCCGGATATCCAGGCACATCCTGCTCCCCTGGATGTCCCGCACGATTACCTCGTCCGTTTTTTTGAACTTCCCGCGGGTGAATAGAGACGAATACCATTCGAGGATAAAAAAGATGAGCAGCCTGCGGGTAAAATTGGCTGGTCCTTCCCGTTTTAGATACCGCAGGCCACTCTCGACGAGCATGAAGTCTCCCGCTTTAAAATCTGGCGCTGGCCTCTATCAGGCTCCTGTTTTTCGTAATCCAGGCGTATACCTTTTTTATGCCGTCCTGCATCAGCATCCCCGGCTCGTAGCCCAGTACTTTCCTGGCTTTGGCAATCGAGGCGCGGCGGCGGATTATTTTATCCCAGTCGCGCCGGGGCACGAGCTGAACGCCCCTGTCGTTGCCGGTAAGCTCGTTCACCATGGCGGCGATATCTTTAACCTTTGTCTCCGTCTCCGAAGCCAGGTTAAAAGCGTCGCCCACGGCTTCCGGCACGACGCCCAGCAGCAGCGTCCCGGCGATTATATCGTCGACGTAGGTGAAATCGCGCGTCTCATCGCCGGTGCCGGTGATGGGCAGGGGCTTTTTATGCATCGCCCACCACATGAAGTTGGGTATAACATTCCGGTAGGCGCCCGGTATCTCACCGGGGCCGTAGACGTTAAAGTAGCGGGCGATGGCCACCGGCAGCCTGTAATGATTGTAGAAAAAGTTGCAGTAGAGCTCGCCGAGGAGCTTGGTTATCTGGTAAGGGGTATCCAGGTGGAGCGAGACGAAGTCCTCCTTGAGGGGCAGCGGCGCCTGGCTGCCGTAGACCGAGCACCCGGAAGAGGCGAAGACGAATTTCTCGACGCCGGATAGATTGGAGTATTCCAGCACCTTCAGCGTGCCCAGTCCGTTAACGAGCTGGTCGGTCTCCGGGTTGTCCACCGAGTTCTGGTTGGCGAAGTGGGCCGCCAGGTGAAAGACAAACTCCGGCCAGAAAGCGAAGGCGCGCTTGAGCACCTCCTCGTCGAGTATGCTTCCCTCGATAAATACCACCTGCGGGGCTGCGGGTATGTTCCATCTGGCGGCGGCGGAGAGGTCGTCCAGTACGATAACCCTGGCGGCATCAGCCTTTACCAGGGCTGCCGTGAGGTTGCTGCCGACACAGCCTGCCCCGCCGGTGATGAGTACCTTTTTACCTTTATAAGCGCTTAAATACTCTCTCATCTTTCCCCTTGTATCAAACGCGAAGATATTATGAATTTAAATAATTATTACATATATAGATACGCCTAGCAAGGGGTTCAGCCTGGGTATGGTTTTAGAGTTTCCCGGTCGAGCCTGCCCTGCTTTCGCCCCCGGTACAGCGTCGGCATTACTTAATAGTTAATGTATCTGGTACTAATTAGCCCTTGCTTCACGGGTTGTTTACCTTCCCGACCACTTTATTTATGCCTTATTTATAACGTTTGTTGTAATCTTTACTTATCTAACGGAGGGGGACTAACCTGAAAAAGCGACTTGGCATCAATCTGGCAAATATAATCCTCATATCCATCGTGGGATTCCTCGCGATCGATATCGGCTTTTCCCTCTATAGTCCGGGCCGACTCAATGCGGTGCTGCCGTTCAGCGTGCTGAAGGTAATCGGCGGCGATATACAGGTCCAGGACAGAAACTCGCTGGCCTGGGAAACAGCCGCCGACGGCGCTTCGCTCGAGCCCGGTAGCCGCTTACGTACCGACGATAACGGGTATGTCTCGCTCAGCTTTTTCCAGGGCACCACGGCCACTCTGGAGCCCGGCACGGACGTTATTATTTCCGGGCTGGATAACGACGGTGAAAACCAGCTTAACGGTGTTACCCTGAGACAGAAGTCGGGGAAAACATGGAGCCAGGTGACAAGACTTGAAGACGACAGCTATTACTTTACGATAGAAACGCCGTCCGCCGATATCAAAGTGCGGGGCACGCTCTTTTCCACGGAGGTCGATAAAGACGGCCAGACCACCGTGCAGACGACCGAAGGTGCTGTGAGTGTCAGCGCGCAGGGCGAGGAGGTGCAGGTCGGGGCGGGGCAGCAGACCATCGTGATGCCCGGACAGGCGCCTTCCGCCCCGGAGCCGATACCTCCTGCCGCCAGCGAAATGGTCCTGACCATGGACGGGACAACCGGCCTGCTTATCGCCCCGAGCGGGTCGAGCACCGGCTACCTGCCCGACGGGACACCGCTGAACCAGATTATCGGCTCGCGGCTTTTCATGGCGGAAAACGAATCTCAAATAGTCAGTATCCCCGAGCCGGATGCCGGACCTTATACCGTTGAGCTTAACGGCATGGGCGGCGAGGAGGCCGGAGTAAGCGTTGATGCTTATGCCGAAGGCAAGCTCACCATGCACTATGCCGAGAACGTCAGCGCCGGGGATAACCTGATGCTGAAACTGCACCTTGACATACTTAACGGACTGCTCGGCAACGCCGATGACGTCAAGCCCGCCCCGGCGCCAACGGTGGCGCCCCCTGAAAAAACAGCGCCGCCCGGACCTTCCCCGGCCGGTCCGGAACCCCCCGTGAATACGGAACAGCCGGATTTCAGCGGGGACAGCTATCTTGATGTCACATGGTTAATTATCGGCGGTATCGTCGTCGTCCTGGTCGCCTTACTGGTAATCGCCTGGAAAAAGATGTAAAAGCCAGAGATATTTATGCTACAGCTAACCAGTCATAATATACTCCAGTTCTCCAGCTTCATCATCTACGTCATATTGATGGTGTTCATACTGAGCTCCCGCCAGATGAAGCTCAGGAAGCTGTTCCTTGTTTTTCTCACGGCGGCGGCAGGCACCTGCCTTTCCGGACTCCTCACCAACCTGCGGCAGCCCTACGAACAGTTGCTCCTGTGGAAAATGCTGGTTGTCCCGCTCTCAACGTGGGCAATCATCGCCTACACACATTTTATATCCGCCTACATCGGCGGGGACGCCAAGAAAGTCATCAGAGTCGGATACATCTGGGTGGCGCTGACATTCGCCCTTGCCGCGTTCGGATTTTTCGCCCAGGGCATATTCTTCGTCGATAATTCCTTTCTTACCGCCCACTACGGCAGTATTTTAAACGCGCTGGTCATCGCCAACGGATTTTTCCCGGCGGCTATGGCGGTCAGGCTCGTCTATGCGCTGAAGCAATCCGCCGACCCCGAGGAAAGGAACCGGACCGCCTATCTGCTGGCCAGCGTCGCCGTGCTGATTGCGGCGCAGGTCGCGAGTTATACCCTGCGGGATATCAGTCAGACCTATTCCAACATCGGTTTTGCCGGCGCCGCCATCATCACGATGTACACCCTGCTGAAATACCGCCTGCTCGATATCCAGAAGCTCATGAAAAAATGGGTAACGTATACCGTCGTCACCGTGTGCATCACGCTGGCGTACATCGCCCTGCTCCTCATTTTAAGCAACCTGCTGCGCCTCCTGCCGCCGCAGATGGGCGTGCCGATGACCATCGCAATGGTGTTTCTCTTAGCCTGTCTTTTCAACTGGCTGAAAGCCGCCCTGGATAAAGCCGCCGACCGCCTTTTCTACGGTAGCCGCTACCTGCACCGTAAAATGCTGCTCGATTTCGCGGAAAGGACCAGCACGTTCATCAACATAGAAGACATCGCCAACGCCCTGCTGGGACCCCTGGCGAAAGTAATCAGGGCTAAAGAGGTGGACCTCCTGCTGCCGGCCAACAATGTCTATTCCACCAAATTCGCCGCCAGACTTTCCGAAGAGGAGCCGATTGTTCCGGTGACGCTGCCTAAAAGCAGCCCCGTGGTGCGCTGGCTGGAAAGCAAAGGCACGCTTTCGCAGACCGTGCTGCTAACGGCACCGGAGTTCGCCGGCTTATCTCCGGAAGAAAGGACCGACCTCGATTCGTCAAGCTACGAGCTGCTGTGTCCCGTCATCAGCAAAAACACGCTGGTAGCCATTCTGGCCCTCGGACAAAAACAGAACCGCGGATACTTTACCCGCGACGACATCGACCTGGTAGCCACCCTGTCCAGGGAGTCGGCGGTGGCGATAGAAAACGCGCAGATTTATGCCCGTGCCAAGGAAAAAGCTGATACCGATGAGCTGACCGGACTGCGCAATCACCGCTATTTCCAGGAGCGCTTCGGCATTGAGACCGAGAAGTTCGCGATTTCCGGCGGGGATTTTTCGCTGCTGTTCATCGACCTCGATTTCTTCAAGACCTATAACGATATCTACGGGCACATGCTCGGCGACGAGATACTGAAAGAGGTCGGCCGGCTTATCCGGAGCTCCATCCGTACCACGGACATCGGGGCGCGCTACGGCGGCGACGAGTTTGCCGCCATCCTGCTGAATACCACCACGGATGGCGCCGTTGCCGTAGCGGAAAGGATACGCGAAGGCCTCCATGCGTCCATGGAGCAGAAGGGCATCATGCTGACCTGCAGCATCGGCATCTCTTCCTGGCGCAGCGACGGCCTCAATCGTGAAACGCTCATCGAGGCCGCGGACAAAGCCCTCTACGCCGCCAAGACGGCCGGCAGAAACAGGGTCTGCGTTGCTGGCAGGTGCGACGCTCCGGAAACACCGAAACCGGACAACTCGCTTAAGGCGGCCGATAATAACGCCGTCGAGAACATCGTCTACGCTCTGGCGGCCACCGTCGATACCCGCGACCACTACACTTACGGCCACTCCAAGTCGGTAAGCCGCTACGCCACCGATCTGGCCGCGGCCGCGGGTTACACGCCGGAAGGGGTAAAGAGAATCCGGGCGGCGGCGCTGCTGCACGATATCGGCAAGCTCAGCATCCCGGATAGCATCCTCACCAAGCACGGGGGCCTTACTGACGACGAGTGGGAGATCATCAAGCACCACCCGGAGATGGGGGTGGGGATTCTAAAGTATATCGTGGGATTGCGGGGCTGCGTCGACGCCGTCCTCTATCACCACGAACATTACGACGGCACCGGCTATCCGCGGGGACTTAAAGGAAAAGACATCCCGCTCGACGCGCGCATCATGTCCATAGCGGACTCCTATGACGCCATGACTTCCGAGCGCAGCTACAAAGAAAGAAGGCTGACCGAGGAAGAAGCCATCGAGGAGCTGAAGAGGTGCGCCGGGACCCAGTTCGACGCCAATCTCGTGGAGATTTTCATCAATCTGCGCCAGAAAGCGTCGGCCTTGCTCTCGGGCATGGAGCAGATTTAGTTCCTTCTTTCCGGCGGCCTGTTATCTCTCTATATGGGCGGCATTTTCGTGGCGCCTTCTCCCATATAATAGGTGAACAGATAGACGATGATTACCAGCTCGATGATGAGCGTAATGATAGCCAGCACCACGCCTCGCTGGACGTACTTGTACTTTTCACGGTTGATACGGGCGACGCTGTAAATCTGACGGATATACACATCCATCACGGACGAATCTTCCTCAAGGGTTTTTTCCAGCGACTCTTTATATGCCTCCAGGGTGGCGAAACCGCTGATTCCGGTAAAAAAAGCCGGGTCGCGGGCGTTTTCCATCGCGGTATCTCCGGGCTGTTTCCTGATGCGCGGGCGTATCGCCATAATCAGGCTGATAATCGCCGTCAGCGCGAAGATAAAGTACAGCACTATCAGGGCCACGGTCAGAGCGTTGGTGGGAATAACCCGGTAGTACACGATGAAAAAGACCATGAAAACCCCGATTACGGACAGCATGGATATAGATTTCTGGTCGGCGCGCTCGGAGAGCCGGTTTTCGTTGTCCAGAATCCTGAGTACTATTGGCAAGCCGGGGTTAGGCATATTACGCTCCTTTTAGTTGTTCAGTCCTTTTTCACAGTCTGAGCCGCATACCTTCTTCCGCCGCTGTAATCGTGATTCCGAGGGCCGTGGCCACATCACCGAGCTGCTCCGTGGTCTTCTTTTCCAGTAGCGGGTCGCGGTGGATGACCACCACGCGCGGCAGACGTCCCTTAATCCGGCGCAGTTCCGTCAGCTCCCCGAGTAAAAGCTTCGGTGTAAGGTGTTTCGTGCTGCGCGCGTACTTCTCGTAGCTGTTGGGAAGGCTGGTATCAATAATGAGAAGCTGGAAGGACAGGTGCCGCCACAGGTCGGCCAGCCCGGGCCCGGTATCGGAAGTGTAGAACAGGGCCTTGCCCCTGCCGTCGGTTATCTGGACCCCCGCCGTATTGCCGTCGTGCTTGACGGGCACGGGCAGGACGGTATAGCCGGCGATTTCCCGCTCCTGATACGGGGATAAATCATGAAAAGTCACGGTAGGTTTTTCAGCCGGCAGCTCATGCAGCCGGGGATAGATTTTGCCATCGAGAAAATGCTTGACGATAGACTCACCCACCTGCGGCAGTGAATAGATGTCTATAGAAGCTTTCATGCGATAGAGGTTCAGGGCCACCAGCGGTATGTCCTTGATATGGTCGAAATGGGTGTGAGTGATGATAACGGCCCTGAGCTTTTTCTGTCCCGCCAGAGTCAGCGATGACGTCAGCCCTCCGGCGTCGATGGCGAGGACGCCATCTATCAGAATGGATATGCATTTCGTGGTTTTCGATTCCGTGCTGTGCGCCCCGAGGATGTCTATTTTCATTATACCGGCGGCCCCTTTGCTAGAATTTATTATTATTTCTGCATGGCTTTTTCCAGGTTACGCCGTTCCTCCGGCGTGGTCATAATGATCAGCCGGTTCTCCGGCTCGATGACGTAATCGGTGCGGGAAGGGTTATAGACCCAGTCGTTGCCTTTCTTAACAGCCAGCAGCAGGGTATGGGGATAATCCTTCAGATTGAGGGCGGCCAGCGACTTCGCGGTGAAAGACGCCGGCACGGGTATTTCTTCCACCCTCAGACTCTCGTCCTCCCCGTGCATCATATTGTCCAGGAAGCTGACGACCGTGGGCCTTATCATTTCCGAGGCCATTCTCATGCCGCTGATATACCCGGGCGAAACCACGGAGCCCGCCCCGGCCTTTTTCATCTTCTCGATGTTCTTGGTCTCGTTGCACTGCGCCACCACCCTGACCGCTGGATTAAGCTGTTTGGCGGTAAGGCTGATTACCAGGTTCTGGTTGTCATCGCCGGTCACGGCGAAAAGTCCGGTGGCCCTCTCTATGCCGGCTTTAAGCAGTACGTCGTTATCGGTCGCGTCCCCCTCGATAAATATCTCGTCGGATAAAGCCTGCAGGCTCTTGTCCACCTTGCTTTTGTCCATATCGATGATGACGTGAGGCCTTTTGGTTTCGCGCAGCTCGTTGATAATGTGAAGACCCGCCCATCCCACGCCGCATATAATATAGTGGTCGCTTGCCTTTGCCGCCATTTTTTCCATCCTGCGCCTCCTGAAGGACTTGGTCAACTCCCCCTCGACGATTAAAGCCGTGACATTGGTGAGTAAATACGCCAGCACTCCTATGCCGGCCACCATGATGAACATGGTAAATATCCGGGCCCCCGTATTGCCGGATATATCAATAACCTCACTATAACCTATGGTGGTAATGGTGATGACGGTCATGTAAAGGGAATCAAATAACCGGTATTCCCCCCCGCCGATAAGCCAGTAGCCCACCGTGCCTATAACGATGATAGCCACCAGGATTATACCGGACCAGATATATTTGTTACGCATCTTCTGGACCAGCCGGCGCGCCCTCAGCCAAACTCATACTATTTCTTACCAGAATTCATACTGAGAACCAGCCGGCTTTCCCGCCTTATATGGTGTAAATCTTTGACAATTAACGTTTACAGGACTATACTTCAATCCGGTAAAACATAAATATACTTGCCAAAGCTCAGACAATAGAATATCAGAAATCGGGAGTGCAGGCAAGCTTTTTGCCGTAGAAGACGGGTGCAGGACTGAAGCCTATTTTTTACGACTAGACCTCCCGGTGGAATATCTGGAACCATTGATACGCTTTATGTGCCGCAAAATAATTTTGTGTGTATATGCATGCATACTCATCCTGGCGATGACGGCGGGTTGCGGGTCTGAACCTGAACCGACCGCGCCGATGGAGCCTGTTGGAACGGTAGCCGAAATACCACAGGAAACCCCGACTCCCACCCCCGCTCTACCGCCGGCGCCCGCGCCCACGCCGGGTCCGCAACAGACATCCCCACCCGCGCCCGCTCTGGAGCCCGTACCTGAGCCCGCACCCACTCCGGAACCGGCGCCCACCGAGCCGGCGACGCCGCTTACCGTGCTTTCCATTACCGGCGGTGAAATCTGGGTAATGCGCGCCGGTTCGGAGACATGGGAGTATGCCTCCCCGGAGATGACGCTGCAGCCCGGGGACACCATCAAAGCCGGGAGCGGCTCCAGGGCGGAGATTACTTTTTTTGAGGGAAGCACCATTGAGCTCGAGGCAAACGCGGAGATAACGGTTTCCGAGATAGGCATCTCCGATACCGGCTCGACGACCGTTCGCCTGTCACAGAAGCTGGGCAAGACCATCAGCCGCGTGCAAAAGCTCGTCGACTCGGACTCTCACTACGAGGTAGAGACCCCGGCCGCCATCGCCGCCGTGCGCGGCAGCACGATGGTCGTTACCGTCTACAGCACCGGCAAAACGGTCGTCGGCAATGAGCACGGCGATATCAGGGTCATCGTCGACGGCGAGGAGTACACCATTAGCGAGGGCATGCAGCGAACGATTATCCCGGGCCAGCCGCCGGGGCCGGAAACACCGATAGGCTCCGGTGAAACGGGTGGGGGAGGGGGCGGTGGCGGCGGTTCCTCCGTGGTCAACCAGTCCAGGATGGAGGCGACCATGACGGCGGAGCCGGCCTTGGCCCGCGTCGGCGACGTTATCACTTACACCTATTCTCTGCGCAACACCGGCAATCTGCCGTTCCACGACGTTGCCGTCAGCAACGACATCGCCGGCGTCGCGGTATATAAGAGCGGGGACGTTGACCATAATTCCATACTCAATCCGAATGAGACCTGGATTTTCCTGTCAACCTATATCGTGCAGGCCGGCGACCCCTCGCCGCTGGTGGCCACGGCTATAATTTCAGCGCTTACGCCTGCGTCTGTAATCGTAACCTCAACCGAAAAGGCGTCGACGCCGATACTGCCGTCCGGCCCCGGGGTGATTATCACCGGCCCGCCGGACGGGGCTACCGTGGACGCGGGAACTATTGAAGTAACCGGCACTGTTGACGATAGCACGATTACGGAAGGCACGATTACCATCAACGGCGGGTCTCACCCCATCGCCATCGCCGGGGGAACGTTCCTTACCAGCGAGACCCTGGAAAACGGCACGAACGTAATATCCGTGTCCGTCATGGATACGGAAGGGAACACCGGTTCTGACACGATAACGGTTTATGCCCGGATAACGGACTGCGCCATCAGGATTGAATTGACCTGGGATACCAGCGGCACCGATGTTGACTCACACCTTATCCGGCCCGGCAGCGCGTTTCGGGACGAAACCGGCGACTGCTTCTATGGTAACCCGAACCCGGACTGGGGAGTCCCTGGTGAAACGTCCGATAATCCTTCCCTGGAGTGGGACGATACCAACGGTTGCGGACCGGAGAACATCACCCTGGAAAACCCCTGCGAAGAAGGCAGCTACAAGTACACCGTGCATTATTTCAGCGACCATGGGTACGGAAATACTACCGCAACCGTACGCTTCTGGATCAACGGCAGCGAGGTCGCCGAGTTCTCCAGACTTCTGGTCGATGACGAGGTCTGGGACTGCGCCTATATAGACTGGCCGTCCGGGAATGTCAGACCGATATGCCCGTCCATCGCCATGGAAAAGACCGCCGACCGCGCCTCGGCCCATGTTGAAGATACGATTAACTATACTTATGCCGTGACCAATACCGGTAATGTCACCCTGGAGAATATTCAGGTGACCGACGACCTCATTGAAGCTGTCGAGTTTACCGGAGGCGACGGCAATGAAAACAGCCTCCTCGATATCGGGGAGACATGGCTCTTCACGGCCAGCTATATCGTCGGCTCGGAAGACCCGGATACGCTGACAAATACCGCCAACGTCACCGGTGCTTACGGCGAAAACACGTTAACGGCCACGGACGGCGCCAGCGTGGCGGTGCTGAAACCCGGCATCGCCCTGGAAAAGGCCGCCGACCGCTCGGAGGCTTATGTCGGCGATAACATCACCTACACGTACACGGTGGCCAACACCGGCAACACCCCGCTGGCCGGCGTTACGGTGACCGACGATAGGCTTGGAGTTATTACAGATTTTACCGGCGATAGCAACGAAGACGGGAACCTTGACATACCTGAGACCTGGACTTTCACTGCCGAACATACCGCAAATATCGAGGAGGCCGGTCTGCTGGAGAACACCGCCGGCGTGTCAGGCCGGGACGCCCTGGAGTTAGAAGTAAGCGCCTCGGACAGCGCTCAGGTGACCGTACTGACCGGCGCCATCGCCCTGGAAAAGTCCGCCGATGTTACGATGGCGCATGTCGGCGATATCATTACGTATACCTACAGTGTTACTTCCGTCGGCAATTGCCCTCTCTCTAATATCGAAGTATCGGACGATGCTACAGACTCTCCCGTCTACGTCAGCGGCGATGCAGACGAGGACTCGCTGCTTGATGTTGGCGAGACCTGGACATATACGGCGCAGCATACCGTTGACACGGGCGACCCGGATACGCTGACAAATGCCGCCGTTGCTACCGGCACTTATGGCGAAAACACGGCTACGGCCACGGACACCGCCAGCGTGGCGGTACTGAAGCCGGCTATTTCCCTGGAAAAGACCGCGGACCCCTCGGAAGACCTTGATGTCGGCGATGACATCACCTATACGTACACGGTGACCAATAACGGCAACACGCCGCTATCGGACATCTTGGTAATGGATGACCCTCTCGGCATTGTCCCTTACATCAGCGGTGACATTAATGAAGACACGCTCCTGGATACCGGCGAGACCTGGGTATTCGTCATCGTCTACACGGTGAAGGCGCACGATAAATGCCCGCTGGAAAATACCGCCGTCGCTTCCGGTAAGGACGCGCTCCTTTTGATAGTTACCGCCGAGGATTCCGCCATCGTTTATCTCGCCTACTAGTCGTTTTAGTCGTGCCCTGCAGTTGTGTCGGGACCAATAGAAAGCCAGCTTAAATAATGTCGGGCACAAGACCGGAAAAAGAAAAAACATCCAGCCGCCGCCGGAGCAAGCTCTGGTATCATACGCTGGTCCTTTTCGGAATCGGCGTCCTTTTTACCGTCTTCTTTACTTTTGTGCAGCCTTTTACGTTCATACAGCTTTGGCTGTCCGACCAGCTTTTCATGGAGGAGCCCCCCTCCCCCAACATTGTCGTCGTCGGCATTGATGACGATACGCTGACGACCTTCGGCAAGTGGTCGGAATGGACCCGCGACTTCCACGCCCTGGCGATAGACAACCTGGCCGCCGCCGGCGCGAAGGTAATCGGGTTCGACGTCCTTTTCGTGGACAGCTCGCCGGACGACGCGCTCCTCGCCGAGGTCATGGCAAACGCGGGGAACGTTGTCCTGCCGGTCGCCGGCACCCAGGCAATAGCTTCAAACGGGGGCGCGGTCACCTACAATCAGGTCCTGGTGCCCGTCGCGCCGCTTGCGGAGAACGCCGTCAGCACCGGCCACGTCAATATCATCCCCGACCGCGACGGCAAGGTGCGGAGCCTGCCCCTGGTGGTCAGGGACAGCGCCGGCAACTATTACCCTTCTTTCAGCCTGGCGGTGCTGTACACCATGGCGTCCATGCCCCTCCCCGATGCCTGGGCGCGTGAAAACGGTAGCCTGCATCTGCTCCTCCGCGACGTGCCGGTCGATAGCGGCTACCGCCTCCTCGTCAACTACTCCGCCGGGGCTTCCAGCCGACCTTACATCTCTTACAAAGACGTTATCAGCGGTGATTTCGACCCCTCGGTAGTAAAAAACAAAATCGTCGTCATCGGCATGACCGCTACCGGCGAGCTCGATACCTGGGAAATACCCACCTCCGCCGAGAAAGTCCCCGGCGTCTTCATCCAGGCGGCAGCCATGGATACCATCCTCACCAGCCGTTTCCTCAGCGAGGTCAGCCTGCCGGTGCAGCTCCTTATCATGTTCTCGCTGACGGTTGTTCTCTCCCTCGCCCTGCCTCGCCTGCGCCTGAAGTGGGGCGTCCCGCTGATTATCGTAATCTTCGCGGCTTACCTGGTCATCAGCTTCTTTGCTTTCGATGGCGGTCATATCATGAACCTGGTCTATCCGCCCCTCCTGCTCGCGCTGATGTTCATCGGCAGCGTTATCACCATGATAGTCATGGAGCAATCGGACAAGCGCTTCGTTAAAGACCTTTTCGGCAGGTACGTTTCGCCTCAGGTCGCCAACCAGATTCTCGACCTCGCCGATACCGGCAATCTGCAGCTCGGCGGCGAGCAGAGGGAAGCCACGATAATGTTCGCCGATATCCGCGGCTTTACTAAAATGAGCGAGAACATGACCCCCAAAGAAATCGTCAATATGCTCAACGCCCACCTTGGGGTCGCTATCGACAGGGTGCTTGCCAACGGCGGTATGGTCAACAAGTTCGCCGGCGATAATATCATGGCGGTATGGAACGCGCCCCAGGCCCAGCCCGAGCACGCCCGCCTGGCCTGTAAAGCCGCCTGCGAAATACAGGAGGGACTCGCCGCTCTCCAGGAAAAAGACCCTTCGCTTCCCCGGGCCCAGTTCGGCATCGGTATCAACACCGGGCTCGTGGTCGCGGGCAACGTGGGCTCTTCGGGCCGCACCGAATATACCGTCATCGGCGACGCTGTTAACCTCGCCTCGCGCATATGCAGCGCCACCCCCGCCACCGAGGTTTGGATAGGGCCGGAGACTTTCCGCCAGACCAGGGAGCAGGCGGAGTGCATTACGCTTGAGCTTCAGTCCTTCAAGGGCAAGGCGGAGCAGGTACAGGTCTACCGGCTGTTGAGCTGCCGCTAGTTAAGTCGTTTATTTGCATTTTTGGTTAAACCCCTTGAAAAATGTCAATAAACATTGTATATTGAAAAAATCATCATGTACTGCAAAGGAGGAGGTGTATTATAAGTATATCAGTACAGAAGGTTAAATCGGAGAAAGCATAAAGGAGGATATCCTGTTATCATGAAAAAAATTATATTTGTTCTGCTGGCGATAATTCTGGCGAGTGGTCTGATGATAGCCGGGTGCGGCGGCGCGGAGACACCGACCCCAACGCCGACACCGACGCCAACACCAACGCCGACGCCCACTCCGACACCAACACCGACGCCGACGCCAACACCGACGCCAACACCAACCCCAACGCCAACCCCGGGTGAGGTATACAAGCTTAAGTACGCCACTGGTAGCCCGGCAACGGTAACTGACTGGATACCTT
>CAYTZI010000002.1:26107-41714 GCA_964442335.1 uncultured Dehalococcoidaceae bacterium
GCCAACACCGACGCCAACGAAAGAACCGGCTGCTTTCACTCTCAGCAATCTTTCCGTTCAACCGGCTGAAATTGAAAAAGGTGAAAAGGTGACCATCAGTGTCCTCCTCCAAAACACCGGCGGGCTCGAGGGCAGCTATGACATAACCGTTACCGTCAATGATGGGTTTCTGGCTAACAAAATGGTAACGCTGGATGGAGGCGCTCAAGAGACGGAGACTTTCACCGCCACCGGGAATGTCCCCGGGACCTATACGGTAAAGGCAAATGACCTGTCCGGCACGTTCACGGTACTGGCGCCGCCTGCGCCCACGCCTACGGCCCCGCCGCCGTCGGGAGGCCCAGTTTTCTATATCAGTGTCAGCGTTGACAGCCAGCTATTAATTGCCGCGCAGCCCGTTGCTTACACTGAAGGCATGACTCTTGACGCAGCACTCAAGGCAGCCCACGCGGCGTACTACTCCGGCGGTGAAAGTGGCTATGCAGCCGGTATTGACCCGACTTTCGGGATTTACCTCATTTCCAAGGCCTGGGGCATTCAACTAACTCCTTTCATCATCCTTAACGGCACCCCCGCACCAGGCCCGACGATTACCACATTCGTCGATGCCACCCCGGTCGCTGCCAATGACAACATCATCATTTGTACGGCCAGCACCCAGGGCGCCGCAACACCGGTATCTCTGACGGCAACCGTTACCGACGACTCCGCGACTTTGACGGCGATACTCTGGATCCTCAACATGTCGACATACCAGTACACCTCTGAACCTTTTGCCGACGGGAATATAATTGACCCGGTAACAGGCGATTCCCTCGGTACCACGGATGCCGACGGCCAAATCACCGTCACCATTCCGGAAAGCGGCATTGTCGCCGTTGAAGGTCTGGCGGCCATCAACCTGAGACCCGGAGAGGAAGGTGGAGGCGGAGAAGAAGGTGGCGGAGCTCCCGTAATATCCTGGGATGAAGCTAAAGACCACATCGGCGAAACGGTTACCATGTGCGGTACAGTTGACAGTACAATGGTAGCCTTTCCCCCTGAGGTAACACTGTTTGTAGGTGGTCCCGCTGGCACCGGGTCTAACGTACAGATTAAGGACCCGAGTTTGTTCGGTGACATTGATGCATTGTATATTGGCAAGCAAATATGTGTGACCGGCGAAGTTTATACCAATATTTACGGGTCTCCTACGATAGATGTCACCGACCCATCCCAGATTGAAGTAGTAGAATAGCCTATATCCGGTCAAGGTGATATACACGGGGTATGCCCCGGCTATGAACCGGGTGTATACCCCGTGTTTTCTATCCCCTTATTTTCTAGGGTTATCCGTCATGTTATAATATTCATTGACAGGACAATCTAAAATCTCCGCCTGTATGGTAACGGAAAGAACCCCATGAAAAAACTGCGCGTATGCCCCAACTGCGGCCTTTCGGGGTACGGCCCCAAGTGCAAATGGTGCCATTACGTTTTCCCCGTTGAAAACCCCGCCCCTGCGGAAAAAACCAAAGAACCGCCGGCGCCGGTGGAAGAACGCCCAAAACTGGACGTTAAAGGACCGGAAACCGTGACCAGACCGGAACCCAGAACACCGGGCTCGGTCGTAAAATCTTCCACGATGTTCGCCCTCGACGCCCAGCAGCAGGCCCGCCGCATCATACACGCCGCGGAACAGACCGCCAGGGGACTTTCCACCAAAGCCATGGCCGAGGCCGATACCCGCTCGGCCGCCATTATCACGGACGCCCGGCAGAAGGCGGAGAAGCTCTTGCAGGACGCGGAGAAGTCGGCCTCCGAGCAGGCCGGCAAAACGGCGACCGATGCCGAGGCGAAAGCCACCTCTATTCTCGACGCCGCCCGCCAGAAAGCCGCCCTGATTTTAAGCGAGGCCAGGCAGGGCGCGGCCGAGCTGACGGAAAAAGCCAGGGTCGAGACCAGTGCCAGGACGACCTCGCTCCTCGCCGGCGCCCGGGAAAAAGGCGAGAACATCGTAAAAGAAGCCGAAAAGTCCGCCGCGGAGATGGCGTCCCAGACAAAAAAAGAGGCTGAATCGAGCGCGGCGGCTATCATCGCCGAGGCCAGGCAGAAGGCCGCCCGGGTGATGAATGACGCCAAACAGACGGCCGCCAGGCTGGCCGCCGAAGAAAAAACGATGAAAGAAAAGCGCGCGGAGTCCGCCAGGGTGGTCGCCGAGACGCGGCAAAAGGCGGACCAGATTCTCAGCGAGACGCGGGAGCTGTCCGGGGAGCTGATGGCCAAGGCCAAAGCGGACGCCGACTCCAGCCTGGCGAAAACAATCGCCGAAGCCGAAAAGAGAGCGGCGGAAATCCTGCGCGAGGCCGGGCAAACAGCCGAAGAACTGGCCGCTAAAGCCAGGACGGAGGCCGACGCGCAGGCCGCCACTACCGTCACCGGGGCCCAGCAAAAGGCCGACCTCATATTGCGTAACGCCGAAAAGGCCGCTGCCAATAGGGAAACGAACGCCGCCACGATTATCACCGACGCCCGTCAGGAAGCGGATAAGACCATGCACGAAGCCGAGCAGTCCGCCGCCGAAGTTAATACGAAGACCGCGTCCATCATGCTGGATGCCCGGCAGACGGCGACAGCCATCAAAAAAGAAGCGCAGCAGTCCGCTACCAGACTGTTGAAAAAATACAAGACCGATGCCGATGCGGAGTCGGCGGCCATTATCGCCGAGGCGCAGAAAAAGGCGGCGGCCATCCTGCGCGAAGCAAAGAAGGCGGCCAGGACGGCCATCTCCCGGGAGACGGTCACCAGGGAAGCCAAGGCCGGGGCGTCCCGGCTGGTAACCGAGGCGCGGCAAAAAGCGGAAAGATTGCTCCGCGAGGCCGAGCAGACCGCCGCGGAAACCCTGGAAAAAGCCGAAACGGAAGCCAGACTGAAATCGACCGGTATCGTCAACCAGTCGTTGAAAATCGCCGGCGGCATTATGAACCTGGCGGAAAAGATGAGAAAGCCGGAACACCGGCAGAAGACCGGCAGCGTCCGCTCGGGCGCCAAGCCGGGACTGCCGGAGCCGGTGAACCAGAGCAGCCGGGAAATGCTCAGGTTCGCCATAACGGACTACCGCACCGGCACGTTGAAGCTGGAAAACGATGAGGAACTCAACCAGAAAGTAGCGTCCCTCAAAGAGGACGACGACTGGGACGGACTGTCGCCGGACGTCAGGGCGCTGGTGCTCGTTAACGCCCTCAGGCATCGCGCCGTGGATGCTTAATTATAGAGCTTTATCAAATCAGTCTGGTCTGGCGATTACTAAATAATGGTAACGCCCGCTGTCTCTGACCGATTCCACTTTGAATCCTGCCGCTTCAATCAGGCGCGTGGCCTTTTCCCGGCTGAATCTTATGTGCGCCGGCGGGCCCATGACCGATTCTTTATCCCAGTCCAGGTTGGCCAGTATACCCGATGGTTGGACCATCTTCCGGGCGTTAGCCAGCACTCTGGCGGGCTCCTGGAAATCATGGAGGGCTATCCCGAAAAAGACAATGTCAGCGCATTCGCGGCACAGGACCATCTCTTCCGCTTTTCCCGTAGCCACGCTGATATTTCCAAGGTTTTGGCGCGCGGCCAGAGCCTCCAGGTCGGCGACTGATCTTGCGTTGGCATCAATTCCGTAAACCTTGCCGTTCTCACCCGCCATTACGGCGGCTGGCAGGGTAAAAAATCCTCCCCCGCAACCCACGTCGATGAAAGTCATGCCCGTTTTCAGCCCGATATCGGCCAGGATGGCCTCCGGGTCCTGCCATTTTCTTCGTGCTTCGTCGATTGCCGGTCTGAACATATACTGGTACAACGACCGGCTAGTCGGTGCCAATCATGACGTTGGACGCTTTAACGATTGCGTAGACTTCCTTGCCGGGGGCGAGCCCCAGCCGCTCTGCTGACGACTTCGTGATGATGGATACCATCTCGACGCCGCCCGCTATTTCGACGATGATTTCAGAGTTGACCGCCCCGGGCGTGACCTTTTTTACCTTGCCTTTGAGGACGTTGCGCGCGCTGAGTTGCATGGGCCACCTCCAGACTGATGATTCTGCTACGAAAAATTATCGTCATATTATTTTACGATTGTCAATATTATGTACACTCGATATGCCATTACATTTTTATGCCATTTTGGATAAAGTTGTATTGAATAACGATATTACGGCCGGTCGTCCCCGTCGCGGTCCCTCCGGGAAATGCCCGGGTTCAGAATATCGGGATGGAACGCCAGATACACCAAGGAGCCGAAGCAGGGTATGAAGATAATCGCTACGGCCCACGGCGCCTTCTTACCGCCGAATACCTTCTTTCTGGTAGCCAGGTCCTGGAGCAGTATGCCGGCCAGTACCCAGTGGACGATACCGAACAATACAATCCTCAGGACCCACTCAAGCTGCATATACTCGCCCCGGGCATGACATTAAGAACGGTCAATCACTTTTTTGCGTTGCCTATCTGGCTGCGAAGCCTTGCTATCAACACGCCGACGCTCCCGGCGACGATGACAAACAGTATCACTCTGAGCACCGGGTCGGGATAGGTAGAGATGAAAAAGGCGCGCGGGAGGAAGATGAGCAGGCTCACCATCGTGATGATAATAGCTCCTCTGACTCCGGCGGTGTAGCTGGCATAGATAATCGGGGCGAAAAATAAAAGGCGTTGCACGTCATGCACTCCGTAAAAGAAATCCAGGTGCAACGCGCTCCACCCCGCCCAGTCCACCAGCTCTCCAAAATAGTAAATCAGCGAACAGATAATCAGAAGCAAAGGCAAGATAAACGGCCTGTACCATCTGATACGACTGGAGTCGTCAGTACTTTCCTTCTCCGGCAGCGCCATCTATCAGTCCTCTCGGTAATTAAGCAGCAACATTTATGACTTAAATATACAATATCGTGCCGCATATTTCTATACGCCCGCGTGTTTGTCACTTTAGTTTAAAGAGTGTAATATAGGGAAGTCTACGCTTGGAGTAGCGGGCTCACTCTTTAGCTGCGAGGCGTTTTGTATGCCGTACCGGTTGTCCGTGAACGGGTTAATCAGGGTCATTCGCCGGCCGGGGTTTTGGTTTATAGTCGCGGTGATGATACTCATCACGATTCCCTATTACGGCGAAGAGATTGTACACCCGTCGTTCATATACAACATAATGACCGACCTCAATCTCAGCCGCCACGCCTTTGAACGAATACTTTACCTGGCCCCGATAGTCTGGGCCGGGTTCCTCTTCGGGTGGCGGGGTTCTTTTATCACCTCCCTAGCCGCCCTGGCGCTGATGCTGCCCCGGGCCATCGCGATTTCTCAATATCCCAGAGAAGCGCTGGTCGAGACCGGCGCGGTTTTCGTCCTCGGCAACGTACTGGCCATCAGCTTCTACGCGCTCCGCAGGGAGAGGGATAACCGCCTGCAGCTTCAGGCGGCCCACCAGCAGTTGCAGGCGTCTGAGGAAAGGTACCGAGAACTGTTTGAGAATGCCCATGACGCTATCTGGCTTCACGACCTGGACGGCAATTTTATAGCCGCTAACAGAGCGGCGGCCACCCTCAGTGGCTATAGCGTGGAAGAGCTCAGCAAGATGAATGTCAAGAGCTTCCTGTCTGAAGACAGCCTCAGGCTGGCGCAGCAGGTTGGCAGCAGGATGCTCAACAACGAACCTGTGGAGCAGCCTTACGAGCAGCGTCTGTTGAAGAGAAACGGCACCGAGGCTATCGTCCAGATAGCCAGCAGCCTGGTCCTCAGTAAGGGTAACGTCGTCGCTTTCCAGCATGTCGCCAGGGACATTTCAGAGCAGAAGCGGATGCAGGAGAACCTGCGGTACTACCTGCACGAGATTTCCAGAGCCCAGGAGGAAGAGAGAAAACGCATATCGCATGAGCTCCATGACGAGACCGTCCAGGCTCTGATTGCTCTTTCGCGCCAGCTGGATGCGATTGCTTCCAGTGAAAGCGAGATGCCGCAGGAGCTCCGCGCCCGCCTTGAAAAGCTGTGGCAGCAGACAAATGACATTATCGGCGGAGTCCGCCGCTTGAGCCAGGACCTGAGGCCGGCGGCGCTGGACCGTCTGGGCCTTCTCGCCGGGCTGGAATGGCTGGCTTCGGAAACTACCAGGTATTCCGGAATAGAGACCAGCGTCAAAGTCATCGGTGAGCAGAGACGCCTGCCGGAAGAAGTGGAGCTGGTGCTCTTCCGCGTCACTCAGGAAGCGTTAAGAAACGTCTGGCGGCATTCAGGCGCGAGCAAATCTGAAATTGCCATCGAATTTGCCGGGGGTAAGACGCGGATAACTGTCAGCGATAACGGCAAGGGCTTCACTCTTCCCGAGAAAATGGGGGACCTGCCCAGAAACGGCAAGCTCGGCCTGGCCGGGATGGAAGAGCGGGCCCGGCTGCTCGGCGGCGTCCTGACGATAGAGTCGCACCCCGGAGAAGGGACCAGTGTCACCATAGAAATCCCGGAGCCATCCACGACTGGTTCTCCCTAATTACAGCCAGTAATACAACGACGTTGGCTCTTATAGCACGATAGTGTATTAGCAGGAGCAATCATGGAGCTCAGCCGAAGGGACTTCCTCAGAGCGTCGGGCGCCGGCGTAGGCGGCCTTTTCCTGCTCGGCGCCCTTAAAGACGGCGTTGCTCTGGCGTTGCCCGTCAAGCATATACCCCTTATCAAGACTCGCGGTGAAAAAACAACCATCTGCCCCTATGACGGCTCCGGCTGCGGCTTCATCATCGACGTGCAGGACGGCAGGGCGGTAAACATTGAGGGCGACCCCGACCACCCCGTTAACCGCGGCGCCGCCTGCTCCAAGGGAAGCGCCCTGCGCCAGCTCTCGGCGGATAACCCCTGGCGGCTGAGCAAAGTACTATACCGCCGGCCCGGGGGCGATGAGTTCGAGGAAAAGGACTGGGACTGGGCCATAAACGAGATCGCCCGCCGCATCAAGGATACCCGCGACTCCGGCTTTATCACCACTAATGCCGGGGGAAACCCGGTAAACCGTACCGGGGCGATCGCCAACCTGGGCGGTTCCGCGCTTAACAACGAGGAATGCTACCTGCTGGTAAAGATGGCGCGGGCCCTGGGGCTGGTATACATCGAGCACCACGCCCGCCTCTGACATTCCTCCACAAACGCCAGTCTGGCGGAGACTTTCGGGCGCGGCGCCATGACCAACCACTGGAACGATATCGCCAACTCGGACGTCATCATGGCGCTGGGGTCAAACCCGGCGGAAAACTACCCGGCTGCCTTCGGCCATATTACGGACGCGCTCTCCGGGGGCGCCAGGCTCATCAGCATCGACCCCCGTTTCACGCGAACGTCGTCCAAAGCCGATATTTACGCCCCGATAAGGTCGGGCACGGATATCGCCTTCGTTAACGGCATGATGAAATACATCATCGATGATATCGAGGCCAATCCCGCTGCTTACAACATGGTCTACATCACCGAATATACCAACGCCCCCTATCTGGTCAATCCTGCCTTTAAAGGCCCCGCCGAGCTGAACGGGCTCTTCTCCGGCTATCAGGGGGGCCTCAACGAGCCCGATAACGCCAGGAGAAAGTACGATAGAGCCACCTGGACATTCCAGATGGATGAGAACGGCATCCCCAAAAAGGACAAAACCCTCAAAGACCCCGACTGCGTTTTCCAGCTATTGAAAAAACACCTGGCGCGCTACACACCGGAAATGGTAAACCGCATCTGCGGCACCCCCGTGGATAAATTCCTGGAAGTGTGCCGGACCTTCGCCTCCACCGGCCGGGCGGGCGGGGCGGGTACCGTACTCTGTGCCATGGGCACCACCCAGCACACCTGCGGCGCCCAGAACATCCGCGCCTGCAGCATGATGCAGCTCCTCCTGGCGAATATCGGCGTGTGCGGCGGCGGTATCAATGCCATGATGGGTGGGGCCAACGTCCAGGGCTCTACCGACCACGCCCTGCTTTATCATATCCTCCCCGGCTATCTCCCCATGTTCCAGGACATCGACACCACCCTGGAAAAATACCTGGCGAGGGTCACACCAAAGTCCAGCGACCCCCTCAGCGCCGACTGGTTGCAGAACCGCCCCAGATACGTCGTCAGCCTGCTGAAAGCCTGGTACGGCGACGCCGCCACGGCGGACAACCAGTTTGGCTATGATTACCTGCCTAGGATTGATGCTGGCGTTGATTACTCGCACATCTCGCTCTTTGACGCTATGGAGCGGGGCACCGTCAAGGGACTCATGGTCTGGGGTCAGAACCCGGCCGTGGGAGGTCCTAACGCGGAAGCCCAGCGGAAATCGCTGGAAAAACTGGACTGGCTGGCGGTCAGCGACCTCTGGCATACCGAGACCGCCGATTTCTGGAAGCGCCCGGGGGTCAATCCGGCTGATATCAGGACCGAGGTCTTCCTGCTCCCTGCCCTCAACTCCTACGAGAAAGAGGGCAGCGTTACCAGCAGCGGGCGCTGGATGCAGTGGCGTTATAAAGCCTCGGACGGCCCCGGGGAGGCGGAAGCCGACCTCTGGATGATTGACCGGCTGTTGCTGAAGCTCAAAGAGCTGTACGCCATGGAGGGCGGTCCCAACGCCGGAGCCATCACCAACCTGACCTGGGACTACGGTGCCGACCGTCCCGATGTACACAAAGTGGCCAGAGAAATCAACGGCTACGACCTCACTACCCGGAAATTGCTGCCATCGTTCGCCAACCTTAAAGACGACGGTACGACGGCATCTGGGTGCTGGATATATACCGCCAGCTATACGGAAGACGGCAATATGGCCGCCCGCCGCAACCCCACCCCCGATACCTATAACGTGGGCCTTTACCCTGAATGGGCATGGGCTTGGCCCGCTAACTGCCGCATCATCTACAACCGGGCGTCCGTCGACCTTTATGGTGAGCCCTGGGACAAAGAGCGGCCGGTTATCTGGTGGAAAGACGGGAAATGGACCGGCGACGTGCCCGACGGCGGCTGGCCTCCCATGGCTGTCGACCCCGCCGCCACAAAATACCCCTTCATCATGACCACCGATGGTCTTGGCCGTATCTTCGGTCCGGGGATGGCTGACGGCCCGCTCCCCGAACACTACGAGCCCTGGGAATCGCCGGCATCGAATCCCGTATCCGGACAGCAGTCCGACCCCGCTTTTAAAATATGGCGACCTGATGAGCAGGGCGCGCCGGACCGTTTCCCGATAATCGCCAGCACATACCGCGTTTCCGAACACTCGCAGGGAGGTCAGATGACGCGCAACCTGCCCTGGCTGGTGGAAATGGTGCCGGAGCCCTTCGTTGAAATGAGCGAAGAGCTCGCCCGCGAAAGAGGGATTAGAAACGGTGATAGAGTCATCGTGGAATCCGCCCGGGGCAGAGTAAACTTCGTGGCGGTAGTCACCGGACGGTTAAAGCCTTTCCTCATTGATGGAAAGACGCTGTACCAGATTGGCCTGGTCTGGCACTGGGGATACACCGGGTTGTCCACCGGCGACAGCGCCAATTTGCTGACGCCCTACGTCGGCGACGCCAATACGATGATACCGGAATATAAAGCGTTTCTGGTGGACATCAGGAAAGCTTAGGAAGTTCGAGCGAAAATGGCAGAAAAAGTGATTCTCTACGACGCCACCAGGTGCACGGCCTGCCGGGGATGTCAGTCCGCCTGCAAGCAGTGGAACCAGAACGACGAGTATATCCCGCCGCCGTCCGATAAAAAGGGGGTTGAGGCTGAGAACCGGGGAAGCTATGAAAATCCCCCCGACCTCTCCCCCCGGACCTGGATTAAGATGAAGTTCACCGAGGTGGAGAGCGACGGCGGCGTGCGCTGGCTCTTCACCCGCTGGTCGTGTATGCACTGCACCGATGCCGCCTGCGTCAAGGCCTGCCCCAATGGCTCGCTCTACTATCACGAGCTCGGCTTCGTCGCCTATAACAAGGACACCTGCACCGGCTGCGGCTACTGCGCCGATGCCTGCCCGTTCAACGTGCCACGTTTCACGCGCAACATTATCACCGGCATCGCCAAGATGGACAAGTGCACCTTCTGCACCACTCCGGGACTGGATCGCATCGCCGAGGGCTGGGAGCCTGCCTGCGTCAAGGCCTGCCCTACCGGTGCTTTACAGTACGGCGACCGCGATGCGCTGGTCGCCGAGGGTAAAAAAAGGGCGGAGGCGCTCAAGGCCGGGGGGTTCGTTAACGCCCGCCTGTACGGGGAAAACGAGCTCGGCGGCCTCCATATCCTTTATGTCATTGATGAAAAGCCGGAGGTCTATCAGCTGCCGGCTGACCCTCAGGTCCCGGCGGCGACCATCGCCTGGAAGGATGTCATTCAACCGCTCGGCTTGGTGGTGGGCAGCCTGGCAATCATCGGGCTTGGACTCAATTACCTGGTGGCGAGAGCTAACGCCAGGAAGGAAGATGAGAGATGATGGACCGGAAGGTTGAAAAATACCGGCTGGCGATACGGATACTGCACTGGGTCCACGCCGGCGCTTTCGTGCTGCTGTTCCTTACCGGCCTGGTCCTCTTCGTCCCGGTGCTGGGCTTCCTGGCGGAAGACAGCTGGACAAGGGTCATCCACCGCGTCGGGGCGACCGTTTTCATTCTCGCTCCCGTTGTCTACACCATCCTCGACCCCCGGGCGGCGATAAGAGGAATAAAACAGGCTCTCACCTGGGGGCAGGACGACATCGTCTGGCTGACGGCCGCCCCCCGCTACTATTTCCTCGGCGATGAACAGAGCATGCCGCCTCAGGGCTCGATGAACACCAGTCAGAAAATGTGGTGGTTCATGGTGCTTGTCTTTGGCGTGGTTTTTGTTATTACCGGCCTGGTCATGTGGTTTGGCAAGGCTTCAGTACCGCCATCTATCCTGCGGTGGATGGTCTTCGTCCACGATGTAGCTTTCATCGTGACCGGCGCCATGTTCTTCGTCCATATTTACCTCTCCGTGTTCCATCCGCTCATGAATGAGTCCTGGGCCTCGATGACCGGCGGCAAGATATCGGTCCGCTACGCCAGAACGCACTACGGTAAATGGTATCAGGAAGTCTCCAGGAATAAAGAAAGGAAGGCCCGGTGAAAGAAGATACTGCCGTCAGGATTCTCGACAAGCTGGAAAAACAGGAAAAAGCGGAGGGCGGTCTTCCTCTCCTCCTTGAGTTCTACCGGGAGCTCGTGCGGCTTCAAGCCGGCGCTCAGGAACGTATCAAATTCCCCTTAATCGTCCCGGACCGTGAAGACATCCGGAAGCGGCTCAGGGAGGGACTGCCCCTGCTGAACGATATTGACACCTTGAATCTGGATTGGCTCCTGGTGCAGGATATATACTCTCAGGTCCGCAGCCTCTTCGCCGGCTACCCGCAGCTCTTCGGCGAGTCCGCCGCAGGGCTTAAAGAAACGGGCGTCATCCTCACCCGGGAGGCAGTCGGGGCATGGTTCGCGGGGAATGATTTGCCCCCGGCCGTACTGGAATGCGTTGGAGAAAATCTCATGCTGGCTGTGATTCAGGCGACACTGCAGCCGTTCCTGGCGGGCTATTCCCGCGCCGTGACGGACCGCATCGAACAGGGACTCTGGCGCCGGGGCTACTGTCCCGTCTGCGGCGGCGCTCCCGACCTCGCTTTCCTGAAAGGGGATGCCGGGGCAAGGTGGCTGTTGTGCTCGCGCTGTGATACCGAATGGCTTTTCCAGCGCCTGGAGTGCCCTTACTGCGGCACGCAGGAGCAGGACGCCCTCGGCTTTCTCACCGACGACAGGGAGGTGTATCGACTCTACTTCTGCGAACGCTGCAAGTGCTATCTGAAAGCTATAGATTTACGCAGGGTTGAGGGTGATGTGCTGCTTCCGCTGGAGCGACTCTATACTCTGGACCTTGATGCGCAGGCTGTGCAGCGCGGGTATCATCCTCGCCTGTACCGGCGGTGACCGGCCCTTTTTGTACGGGCAGATTCCGGGTCATCAACCGGTGCCGGAAGCCCGAGTTGTTATATCGCTGAGAAAATGCTACGCTTATTAATAAAAGAGGTCATTTAAGGGCAGGAGGGAAGAATCATGTTTCGCAGCTTCGGAGTATGGGAGATTGTCCTCATCCTGGTGATCGTCCTTATTGTCTTCGGCGTGGGCAAACTGCCGCAGGTCGGCAGCGCCATCGGCAAGGGAATACGCTCCTTCAAGAAGGCCCAGGCCGGTGAAGACGAAGAGGAGAAAAAGACCGCCGGCACCTCCAACGAGAAAAAGACGGACGAAAACGTCGTAAAGAGCTAGCAGGTTTTCAACGTGTTCCGTTCGGGACAATCAAGGTAATTACTTACACCCTTAAAAAACGTGCATGGTAGATAGTGCAGCAAAGGTGATGGATGGGATTTCTCGATATAGGTGCGGGGGAGATAATACTGATTCTCGTCCTGGCGCTGATCATAATGGGACCGGGCAAGATTCCGGAAATCGCCAGGACTCTCGGTAAAACGATACGCGCCATCAAAAAGGCCAGCTCTGATTTTACCACTGCCGTGTCCAGAGAAATGGATGTTTCCCAGGATGAGCCAGCCGCCCCGCCGGACAAGGCCGTTGTAACCCCCCCGGCTATCGATAATAAGGCAGCCTCGTCGGACCGGGACGACCGGTCTGACAAACCGGGAGAGGCGTCAGCGACGAAATGAGCGAACCCGGGAAAAAGCTGAGCCTGCTCGGGCATTTCAGGGAGCTCCGCAAGCGCCTTGTAATCAGCGTCATCGCGGTAGTCATCACTACCATTATCGCTTTCGTCTTTTACGACCAGATATTCCATATACTCTTACTGCCGGCCAAGGACACCCAGCTGATATTCATCGAGTTGACGGAGATGGTGGGCACCATCATGAAGGTGTGCCTCGGCGCCGGTATCATCCTCGCCATGCCGTTTCTTACCGTGCAGGCGGTCCTGTTTGTCGCCCCGGCCCTCACCCCGCGCGAAAAAAAGTACGTGTACATGATACTCCCCTGGATAGCTTTTATGTTCATCTCGGGCGTCGTCTTCGGTTATTTTATCCTCATCCCGCCGGCCACTTCTTTCCTGCTTTCTTTTGGCAGCGATATTGCCGTTCCCCAGATAAAAATCGGCAACTATGTATCGGTCATTACCCGGCTGCTGCTGGCTATCGGTCTGGTCTTCGAGATGCCGGTGGTCGTCGCTTTCCTGGCCCGGGTAGGTATTGTCAACGCCAGGTGGCTTGCCAGCAAGCGCAAGATAGCTATCCTGGCCGCTTTTGTCCTGGCCGCTATCATCACTCCCACCTTCGACCCCATTAATCAGAGCCTGGTCGCCGTGCCGCTGGTTATTCTCTATGAACTCAGTATCTGGCTGGCGAAACTCGTCCAGCGCAAAAAAAAGGAGGCTCCGGTTACCTCGTCCTGAGCTCCAGAGCCTTTCTCGCTGCATTATAAAAACACTGAGGCCGGATATTTTTTCGGGTTTTTCGGGATATCCGGCCTCAGTTGTATCTAATCGTTGATTTAATTAAGTGCGTTAGATGCCTCCTTCACCTGACCATTTTATCGGTCTATGCCGCGGCTCTGGCTGCGAGCCTCTTCTTGTAGGCTTCCTTGACAGCGGCATAAACACCGCCGACGTTCAGGTACCAGACAAAGACCACGGGGAAAAGTATTACTGGTATCGCCAGGGCTATCGCCACTATTATCTGTCCTGCCATTTTCGTAAATCTCCTTTCTCAGCGTTTCCGCTTCTCTCTGCCATCTACTTGGCTTTTGCTTCTTCCTTGACACCCTTCTGTACAGCTCTCTTCTGCCGGGCCTCTTTAATGGCACTATAAATACCGCCAACATTAAGGTACCAGACGTAAGCTGCCGGGAACAGGATAACCGGGATGGCTATTACCAGGGCTACTATCAACTCCCACTGCATTTTCGTGTTCTCCCTTCTTTTCTCCTTACTTCCACTATCAGCTTACCATCCGCCTTAATGGCACCGCTTCCGTCCGGATACTTATTCCTCATTTCTTTAAATATCTATTTTTCAGGCAATTATTTACCGTTTTTTACTTAATCAGCTTAGGAAAGGTAGGTATAAATACCTATTGGAAAATCGCCGGTGATTACTGAAAATAGAGTTGGCTTTAACCAGGGCCCGACCTGGCGGTCGGGATGACGTAACAATTCACGACCATCCTCAAACCTGAGGCACGCAGCGACCGTCCATGCATACGTACCCCGGCGGACAATCTGTATCAATAGAGCACGATAGATCCGGGAGTGCTTTTTTGAACAGCTTTGTCACTTTTATCCACCGGTACAGCGCTACGGCGGCGCCTGCCAGTACCAGCAGAGGCGCCAGGCAACCGAGTATCAGCGCCATAAAGACATTTCGAAAGCCTTTCATAACACACCCCCTTTCAGTTTACCAGAGCTGCGCATAATCTGGAGTCTTCGCCACTCTATCTATATTTTATAATTACCTTACGGCAGCCACAATGTCATATATATCCGCAAATCGATAATAAACTACCTGTTCTCTGATTAAACACATCCTGTTTTTGCGGCAGGCGTGCATAAAACGAAGAAGCCCTAACACTGGATTAGAGCTTCTTGTTTGCCTATTCCCGCGGCGCTGCTTGATTATTATGTGTCCAGGCTCACCAGTCCCTTGCGCATGGCGTACTTGATGAGCTCGGTGCGGTTATGCAGGTCAAGTTTTTCCATTATCTTTAGCCGGTGTCCCTGGACCGTCCTCAGGCTGAGAAACAGCATGTCGGCGATCTTTCGGCTGGTGTGCCCCTCGGCGATGAGCTTGAATATCTCCCTCTCCCTGGCCGTAAGCTGGTCATAGGGGTCCTCGCCCCTGGTCTGCTGGAGGTAGTCTTCAATCAGCGCCGACGCCGCGGACGGGTACAGGAAAGAGTCGCCTTCCTTCACGGACTTTATCGCCGATACCAGCTCGGAACCCAGCGCCCGCTTGGGTACGTACCCGGATGCCCCCGCCTTGATGACTGACAGTATGTACTCTTTATTGTCGTGCTGGGTCAGCACCAGGACCTTCATCTTCGGGTGTTTTTTCCTGATGCGGCGCGTTGCCTCCAGTCCGTCCATCCCGGGCATGGCGATATCCATAATCACCACGTCCGGCACCAGTTCCTGCGCCTTGGTGACCGCTTCCTTGCCTTCGGAAGCCTCCCCGACCACCTCGATGTCATCATGAACGGCCAGCAAGGCTCGTATGCCGTCACGCAGTACGGCGTGGTCGTCAACCACCAGTATCCTTATCTTATCCACGGGAAACCTCCTAGTTCAGTTGAATTTTAATCTCAACTTCGGTGCCGCGGCTGCCGGGGCGCGACTTTATATCCAGGATACCATGCACAAGCTCCACCCTTTCTTTCATACCGAGCAGTCCCAGTCCCCGCGGCCTGTCCCTGGAGCTTATGGCTTCCTCCACGTCAAAGCCCTCCCCGTCATCTTTGATATGGACGGTAATGGCTTCCTTTGTAAAAGAGATTGTTATATCCGCGTTCCTGGCGCGGGCGTGCCTGGCGATATTGCTTACCGCTTCCTGGATGACCCTGAAAAGAATCGTCTCTTTTTTAGGAGTCAGCCTCCTCACC
>CAYTZI010000003.1:0-23469 GCA_964442335.1 uncultured Dehalococcoidaceae bacterium
GAAGCGCTGATGGAAGACAGCGCCGCGCTCTCCTCCAGATACTGCATGCGGCCTTTGGTCTGCTCGATATCCTCGCGGGTACTGACGAGCTCCTTCTGGACCCCCAGTATCTCGTCGACGGTGCCCGCCTTTTGCATAAGCTCCAGCAGCTGCGCCTCGGAGGCTTCAAGATTCCGCAACCTGGCATCGAGGTCAACATATTCCTCGGTAACGTCCTCGCCGGAGGTAGATTCCGACCTGACATCAGCAGAGAGGTCACGCAAAGCCTGAAGAGCCTCATCAAAGCGGGCGGCCTCCACGCGGAAGGTGATATTAGCGTAGAGCCGGTTCTGCTCCTCGCCCATATTAGAGCTCACCACAAAGCCGCCGAAGGATGCCGCCAGATTGGAAATCCGGGCGAGAGAGGCAGACACGTCCTCAACCACCAGGGCCATGTAAGCCGTCTTGATTACCATGCGTTCGGCAGGCACAGACGGGCCGAAATAGACTGAACCACCCTCCCCGGGGACGGTAATGGCAACAGGCGGGGGCATAGCCACGGTAAAGGTGGGAGCCGGCGTAGGCGTAGGCATCGGGACCTTCACGCCGGGAGGCGAACCGACTCCATAATTGGATGCCGACTCCGGCTGCACCCCCTCTTCACCGGAGTAATAGGTCTCCGGCGCCTGGCCGCAGGCGACCGCGCCAACCACGAGGACAAGCACCAGGAGGAAAAGGACAACCTTTTTCATATTAACCCCCTTATGTCAATAGTGTTCTGCTTTATTATAACGTATAAATGGGGCAAAGGTTGGCGGTAAAGATATGGATTTTTTTATTTTTTATACTCACCCCTATCCTCACCCTGGGTCCTTCTCCCATAGAGAGAGGGGTATGCCCCGAACTAAAACAACGCCGAAAATGAAGTAGCAGAATGTATTTTACCCGTTGCCTTCGTAGCAGCGGATACGGCGCATCCTCAGGATGAGAAAGACCTCACGACCGACGGACAGGTCCATCTCCTCGTAGATATATGAGGGAAGCTCGGCCATGAGCCCGATACCGGCCACCTCGACGCGGATTTTAACGGTATTGCCGGCGGCATCGATGGAGGTCACGACCGCCTGGAAGCCGTTTACGCTCAGCCCGGGCGGTCGCGTCTCGGAGAGATAGACGTGCCGCGGCAGGATAGCCACCTTGGTCACGTGGCCGCCCTCGTGGGGGACGGTCAGCTTCAGCCCCCCGCAACCCACCTCGACGATGCCCTGGCCCACACTACGGCAGTAATCGCAGTCGAGGATATTAGGCGCGCCGATGAAATCCGCCACGCCCTCCCCCTGCGGATGGAAGAGCATCTCCTCCGGCGGCGCCACCTGCTCCACGCGGCCCTCGCGGACGACCGCCAGGCGGTCCGCCATCTCCATCGCCTCCATGAGGTCGTGAGTAATATGCACCGTGGTCAGATTAAGCTCGCGGTGGACGCGCCGCAGCTCAAGCCGGAGTGACTTTGCTGTACGCTGGTCGAGAGCGCCGAGAGGCTCGTCGAGGAGGAGGATGCGGGGCAGGGTCGCCAGCGCCCTGGCCAGAGCCACCCGCTGCTTCTCGCCGCCGCTCAGCGAACGGGTATCGCGCCGCAGCAAATGCCCGATGCCCGTCAACGACACCAGGCGGTCCACCCTTTCCCTAACCTCACCGGCGGAGCCCTTCGTCCGTTTAAGGCCGAAAGCAATGTTATCGCGGACATTCAGGAAGGGGAAAAGAACGTAGTCCTGAGGCACGTAGCCGAGCTCCCTTTCCTCCGGCGAAAGGCGGGTGATATCCTTACCGTCCAGCCATATTTCGCCCTGCCTGGGACGCTGAACACCCGCAAGGCACTCCATGAGCACGGTCTTGCCCGCGCCGGTGGGGCCGAGGACGACGAAATATTCATTATCATCGATAGACAGATTGATATCTTTCAGGGAAAAATCGCCGAGACGCAGGGAAAGGCCCTTGACCTCTATCATATCTGGTACCTTCGGCCGATGAGCTTGCGGATGACCAGCAAAGCCGCCACGGCGATAAGGACAAGGACGAAGATAACGGCAATCGCCCTCTCCACATCCGCCGAGGCCAGGCTCAGGAAAATGGCCGTGGGAAGGGTCTCCGTTTTCATGGCGGTGGCGCCGGCCAGCATGATGGTGGCGCCGAACTCGCCGACGGCGCGCGCCCAGGTAAGAATCGAAGCTGCCAGGAGGCCGTCGCGTGCCATGGGCAGGGTCACGCGGAAAAAAGCCTCCGGCTTACTGCACCCCAGAGTGCGGGCGACCTGCTCGTAGCGGGGGTCGATGCCGTCGAAGGTGGACTTGAGCAGGCGGACAGCCAGAGCGGAGATAACGGTAACCTGCGCCAGGACGATGCCCGGCACAGTAAAAACGAACCGGATAATGTTATTGTTAATGGCGGAGCCGAGGGGGGTATTGAAAAATACCAGCAGGATGGCGCCGAGGGCCACCGGCGAGATGACAATGGGCAGGTCCAGCAGACTATCCACGATATCCTTGCCGGGGAAACGGGAGCGGGAAATGGTATAAGCCACCGGCACGGCTATCAGCAGGGAAACGGCGGCGGATATGGTAGCCGTCATGAGGCTCAGGCGGACGGCGAAGAGGATTTCACCGGAGGTCAGCGCGGCGACAAAGGTCGACCAATCGGTATAAGAAAGCATGGAAACGATGATAGCAATAAAGAACAACGCCAGCAGCGCCAAGGCGCTGATAGTGGCAACCCTGAAGATTCTTTCTCCGCCGGCTCCTCTAAAGATACTGAACATGCGACCATCAACCAGGACCGGATGATATCGGGGGCATACTACCGGCGCATTCGTCCTCGACGCCGGAAAGAGAAACTAACGACTGATGATATCCCTGACGCTGGCGCGCTTCTCTTTATACTCGCGGATGATTCTCCTGCCCTCCTCGGTAAGGCGGGCATAGCCGCCGCGGGCGCCGCCGGTAGCTTTCTCCACCAGCGGCGAGGAAGCCAGGCGGTTCATGGCCTCGACCCAGAGCCAGGCGTTGCGATAAGCCAGGCGCATGGAGCGGGCCGCCGCGGAAATCGACCCGAGCTGGTCGATACGCTCCAGCAGAGTCATTCTGCCGAAGCCCATAAAGAGCTTGCCGTCCTTCTCCAGCCAGACCTTGCTCCGCACGACGACACCGGACTCCGGAGCATGTCCGGAGCGCACCCCGTGCTTAACGCCGAACTCAGGGACTTTTTTATCAGTCGAATTTTTCGCCATCATGGAAAAGCACCCGACTTTCTATATTACCAGCAACATAACGCCCTGTCAAATCGGGGGTAGTAATGTCTTTTTTAGGTTCTGTTTGTTTTTGGTTGCAGGTGCTAACCTCACCCCTGTATCCCCTCTCCAGCCAGAGTCATTGATAGTCCATCACAGATATTTATGGCTGGAGAGGGGAGTTCAGGAGAGAGGGGGCTTCGTCCCCTCTCCAAGACTATCTCTGGAGAACCTTGAGTTTATAATATGCCTTGCGAGAGCAATCCCATCGTTAAAGATGGCATGATCAGACTCATTTATGCCATACTAATGCTGGAAAACTAAAGCTAATCACTCTTTGAAATAACAAAACAAGCAATTGTGACCTAACAATTTACTTCATTGTGATTTTAAATATCTTAAAACGAGATGCTCTATTATTAGTTTACTTGCCGGTAATAGGGTTTTTATAGTGGTAAGGGACATGATAGCCGGACGGGTAGGGGTGGAAAGCCGTCGGTGGGGCATCAGCATCGGGTAATGGCATCCAGCCGATCAGTGATGTTTTCAGCCAGCCATGCTCGATAGGCGTACAGAAGGTATCGTTCCAGTGCAGTAAAGAGAATTTCCACTTGCCGTCTTCTTTGACGTATTTATTCTCGTAATACCCGTGTGACCATTCATTGTGGGGGTAGGCGCCCCAGGGCAAGGCTTCGGTCAGCCAGGTCTGCCACCTGCCCCAGGCGGTTTTGCCATCGGGAGACACCGTCACCACACCGCCGATCTGCATAACGCTCCACTGCTCCCAGGCCGGCCATTGTCTCGGCCCGCCGCCGCCGGCGAACATATCCCAGTAAATCCGCCTGACACCCTTTTTGCCATAGAACAAGCCGTGGTCGATTATCTCCACGGATTCCGCATTATCCGAGAACAGGTCGACAATCTCCTGCCACATATGGTTATCGAAATAGTAACCATATGTCCTTTGCAAGTGCTCTATCTCCTGAATGTCCTCCTGGAGTTGTACCTGTTTTTCCAGTTCTTCAAGATTCATATTTGACCACCTTTGAAGCAATACTTGTTTATGCATCGGCAACCGGGTGTTTAAAGGGAAACGGGACGTGATATCTGGAGGGATAAGGATGGTAGGCCGTCGGCGAAGCGTCCGCATTAGGAAACGCGAGGTCGTCCGTCAACCTGGGTACCTTGAGGAAGCCGGACTCGAAGGATGTCCAGAAAATGAGACTCCAGCGCAGCTTTTTGAAGTACCACTTACCGTTTTCCTTGATATACTCGTTATCATAAATGCCGAACTGCCATGTCTGCCTCTGGGCACCGCCGAAAGGTCGGCACTCGAACGATGGGGTGTACCAGCACCCCGTAGCCGTTTTCCCGTCGGTGGCGATGTCGACAACCCCCTGCGACTGCATGATTTCGAAGAAAATCCATCCCGAGCGTTTCGTCGCGAGCATAGCTTCATACATGCGCCTGGCGCCCTCTTTGCCCCGGAACACCCCGTGACCGGTCACCTCGACGGAATCCGTATTCTCGGAGAAAAGGCCCATGACCTCAGGAAACATCGAGTAATCGAAGTAATAACCGTATAATTTTTGCAGGTTTTCTATTTCCTGTATGTCTTCCAGCAGCGTTACCTGCTTTTCGAGTTTTTCCAGATTCACGATATACCACCTTCGCGCTTATTTACCGGTAATGGGGTGCTTGAAATGTGGCGGGAAGTGGACACCCGAGGGGAAGGGGTGAAAGTTGGTTGGTGGTGCATCTGGCGGTACATTCATATCAGGGCCGTTGTGGCCGACCACCGGGGTCTTGAGCCAGCCGTCCTCGTAAGGGGTGCGGAAGTTCAGGAAGAAGTGGAGTTTCTTTATTTTCCACTTCCCGTCTTCCTTGACGTATTCATTCTCATATATGCCATGCGCCCAGAGCTGCCTGAGCTCGCCATCATGTAGATTCAGGATAGGCCGGGCTTCTACGAAAAAGCCGTACCAGCGGCCTTTAGCATTTCTACCATCGGGATCGACGGTAACGACGCCCTGAATCTGCATGCCGATGGACATATAGCCGACCCTGGGCTTGGCGTCCTTGCCGCCTTTTAAGAGGTCGATGTAATAGCGGCGGACGCCTTCCTTGCCCTTATAGACGCCGTAGTCGCACTCCTCGACGGACTCGGCGTTATCGCTATAGAGGTCGACCACTTTTTCCCACTCCTCGTAGTCGTGATAATAGCCGTAAATCCGCTGCAGCTTTTCAATCTGCTTGATGTCCTCGAGGCGCTGAATCCTTTTCTGAAGTTCTTCCAGTGTAGCCACTTTATTGCTCCCTTTCTATGAAAAATTTGATGTGGTTTTATTCAGTAGACTAAACGTTGAACCTAAGATGCCTGTCGTTACTCGTTAGCGCCTTTTTTCCTGATATCCTAATACCTTCGAGACTGATAATGCACAGGCCTTAACCAAAGGTGTGAATTGTTTCATCTTCAAGGGGCTTACGCGGCTGGAAGGGGCCAGATAACTTACGCAGGCGAAAACTTCACCGCTTTCTCCCCTCACCGGAGCTGCTGCACTTCTTAAGCCGATTAAGTACTCTTCATCGTCGTAGGCGATGCCTTCTTTAACGATAGTTTTAACTTCTGATCTCAATCGATTGACATCAGTGTTTGTCATTTCAGTATAGGGGGTAAGCTCCAATGATCTAAGAATCTTTTCGATCATGTCGTCCGGCATATGCGCCAGGAAGACTTTGCCTACGGCTGAACAGTGGAATGGTGATGGCATTGGATCCGGTCCCGGAACAGCGCTTAATGCCAGCTCAGGAACAACGGTAGCAACATCTATCGGCTCTACGCCATCGAATACAGAAAGGACTGTTGTTTCAGATATTTTTTCGGACAGGTCTTTCAAGAATGGCATAGCTTCCGATTTTATATTACGGCTGGTATTGGCAATATCATTGAATAATAAAAATTTATATCCCAGCGAGTATTTTCCTCGTTCCCCCTGCTGATAAAGATATCGTCTTTTAACCAACGCAGAACAAACCCGATGGGTCGTACTTACCCTCTGGCCGGTGGCTTTGGCTAAATCGACCAAGGTAATTTCGTCTTTATTGTTCAGAATAGCTTCAAATATATCAAGGGCTTTTTCTATAGTACTCATACCAGCTTTATTTGGAACTGAATTTCCAAAATTTCTAAAATTATATTTGTATCTGTTGTTTTTGTCAAGATAATTTTTATAAAAATGCGTTGACAAATGCCGGAATTTATGCTAGAGTTGCGTCAATTCATCAGGTTTTTGGAAATTGATTTTCATATTTTTGTTTTCATTTTAATTTAAGGAGGAAGTTTTACTGCGTAACTTCATTATCTAACAAGGGAAATAAAATGTCCACTCCAAAATACGGTAAATATATTATCACGAAGTTGAAAGAAAACATAAAAGAAGCAGGTTGGACCCCAGAAATGCGTCCGGCGGCAACGGGGATTGGCGGGCGGATGCTCTGGCTTGATAGCGAAGTCGTCCCAGGAGCGTTTTACGTAGAAACTGACTGGGCTCTTCCTCGAAAAGCAGGCGAAACTTTTAAACCCGGGGCTACGGCCCATAGACACGATTATGATGAAGTGCTTGGCTTGTTCGGTACGGATATCACCGACCCCTATGAACTGAACGGCGAGGTCGAGTTCTGGTTAGAAGACGAAAAATTTATTTTGACGAAGAGTTGTATCATCTTTATCCCCAGAGGTTTGCAGCATTGTCCGCTGAATTTCCTTAAAATTGATTGCCCTATATTCACGTTCACGGCAGGACCGGGGAAAATGTATATTTAACCATATTTAATATAAATTTGCGAAAGGAGTAAAAATGGATAAAACAAAATACGGTAAGTACATTGTCACAGAACTCAAGCAAAACATTGACGAACCATCGTGGAACAACCCCATCACGCCCGCCGGAAAAGGCCGGGGAGGCCGGGTATTATTTTTAGATAATGAAGTAGTTCCTGGAGCCTTTTATGTAGAGGTTGCCTTTGGCGGTCCGCCAAAAAACGAGCCAAAGCTTGTAAAAGAGACCAGAAGCGTAGCCAAACCGCATAAACACGATTATGATGAAGTCCTCGCTATGTTCGGCACGGATGTTGCCGACCCATATGAACTCAACGGGGAGGTTGAGTTCTGGCTGGGTGATGAAAAACATATCATAACCAAATCATGCATTATATTTATACCCAAAGGGTTAATGCATTGCCCGTTAATCTACAGAAACGTTACAAAACCAATTTTTAGTTTTACCACACACCAAGGCAAAATGTACCATTAAAAAAAGCTAGAGACCAGAAGGAAAGCCAGTATAATAGCTAAGTCTAAATACAACTAAATATAAGGAGGAAAAGCTTATGGTCTAAGTGGTCGGCTTGACTAATTTCAAGCACGCTATAAAATGATTAATAAAATTATTGTAAGGAGGAAAAGGTGAAAAAGATTCTCGTTTCGCTAACAATCCTCTTAATACTAATTACTTCCCTAATAACAGGATGTAGTAAAAATGAGTCGACACCCACTACGACACCCGCAACGACACCCACGCCCACCTCTACAGAAACACAAAAGAGAGGTGGCACCGTAACATTTCTGTGGCGTGGAGCAACAGGCAGTATTGGTTGGCCAGTCGAATGTTTTGGTGAAATATTACAGACCCAGCAGATCTTTTTCGAGGGACTTGTCAGGACTACTGTAAATGATGAGCACCTGCCGTGGCTGGCTACGTCTTGGGATATTGCCCCAGATGGCAAGTCCGTTACTTTCCAGCTGAGGAAGGGCGTTAAGTTCCATGATGGCACGGATTTCAACGCCGAAGCCGTCAAATTCAACTATGATGTGTTTATAGAGGCCGGGAGGGCGCCGAATCTAGAATCCGTTGAAGTTATAAACGACTATACCGTGAAATTTAATGTAAAGTCTTGGCGAAACACGGTAATGGATGGCTTTGGCGCCAGTGTCTATATAGTGTCACCAACAGCATACAAAGAAAAAGGCCTCGACTGGATCCGGCTCAATCCGGTGGGAACCGGGCCTTTCATATTCGACCACTATATACAGGACGTCGAAACTAAAGGCGTTAAAAATCCTAACTACTGGCAGGCCGGCAAACCCTATGTCGATGCCTTCATAGTAAAATATGTACCTGACCAGTCAGCCAGAAGAAATGCCATGGAGGCCGGGGAAGGTGACTTAGCGGTTGCCGAACTGGGCAGAGAGACTGCTGACATGAGAGCCATCGGTATGGATATCGAGAGCATGCATGAAGCCAATTTTTGCCTGATTCCATCCGGGGCTAACCAGGATTCTCCGTGGGCTGATACGAGAGTACGTCAGGCGGCAGAATACGCTATAGACCGCGAAGCGATAGCAAAAGGGCTCGGTTATGGCGAATGGAAAGCACCTTATCAGCTTGCAGCACCTTACACCAAAGGTATTTATGACCCCAATTTTATCGGCCGCAGGTTTAACCCTGACAAAGCAAAAGCACTACTGGAAGAAGCGGGATACGGAAATGGATTCAGTACCACGATTTACCCGCTTCCTGGCTGCATAAGGGATTTGCCGGTAGCCGTCCAAGACTACCTGGGCAGAATTGGTATCGTCGCGGATATCGTCTACTGGGAAGATGCCAAGTTTTTCGAGTTATATAATGGCGGCTCTTGGGAAGGTCTGGTTCTCGACGGAATAAATGCCTACCCGAACTGGAATGAAAGTCTATACTTCTGGTTTACTAACGAGCCTAATGTTTTCGTGAAAAAACCCAATTCTCCGGAATTGTACGCCGCGATAACGGAGAGCCTCAGTTCTCTGACTCCCGATGTCAGCTTGATGAAAAAGGCTACCGATATGTTATATGACATGTGTGTTATGATCCCCGTCTCCAATTGCGGCATGTCCTATGCAGAAGCTCCCTATGTTATGGATAGCGGCGCTATGACGCTCGACTTCGGGTTTTACTTCTATCCTGAGAACATATGGCTAAACAAATAACCTGATGAGGGATATCGCATAAATTACTAAGGTAGGCCGGAGGGGCTATATTGCCGGTCTACCTTAGTAATTCGTTTTAAATCAGTAAATTTGTTCTGTGTGTCATTATCTGTGATAGCGAATATATTATGCTAACATATATAATCCGCAGGTTGTTACAAGCCATACTCATTATTTTCCTGGTTTCTTTAATTGTGTTCTTTACTATGCGCCTTCTCCCCGGTGACCCGATCTTAATGATTGTAACTTCAAGCCATTATCGCGAATACACTGAACAACAAATAGCGAAGTTAAAACACGAATATGGATTGGACAAATCATTAGTTGTACAGTATATAAACTTTGCCGGCGGGGTTCTAAGAGGTGACTTTGGTGTCTCAATTTTTAGTCATCGTCCTGTAGCACCGGAAATAGCAAAACGGGCTCTCATAAGCCTGCATATAGGTATACTGGCCTGGATCATCGGCCATATTATCGGCATACCGATGGGTATTATTGCCGCTGTGAAACGTGGAACATGGTTAGATAGCTTAGTGGTTTTAGTATCAAATATAGGAATAACTGTACCCAGTTTCTGGCTCGGTATGATGTTGATATACATATTTGGTCTGCGATTGGGATGGCTGCCGACCATGGGTTATACTTCGCCATTTGATGATTTATGGCAAAACACGAGACAGATTATCTTACCAGTAGCATGTTTAGTACTCTCCCCCATCTCCGGATCGTCACGTCAAACCCGCTCCAGTTTATTGGAGATTCTGCACCAGGATTACATTCGAACTGCCTGGAGCAAAGGATTAAGGGAGAGAGTTGTTGTGTTAAAGCATGCTTTGAGAAATGCAGTAGTTCCGGTTATCACGTTAGCGGGTGTACATCTCTCCTTGCTTATTGGCGGTGAAGTGATAATCGAGATGGTATTCAATGTTCCCGGTATGGGTCGACTATTGGTTACTTCAATCACCAACCAGGATTACCCATATGTCCAATGTATTGTCTTATTAATTGCTGCATCCATCGTATTGATAAACCTCCTTGTGGACCTTTCCTACTTTTGGCTTGATCCAAGAGTCCGATACAATTAAGAAAATGTGAACTGAAAATGTTAGAAACAAGCACGATAACAGAAACACCAATCCGTGTCAATGAGTTTCGGCGTTTTTCTAAAGTGTTCTTCAGCCGGGGGGTAGTAACAGCCGGATTGGTTATGATCCTGGGCCTCACAATCATGGCCATTTTTGCTCCATTGTTAGCTCCCTACGATCCTTACACGACATCATTGGAAGAAACCCTGCAACCCCCCAGTTCTCAACATCTTTTAGGCACCGATACTCTTGGCAGAGACACTTTGACCCGTATAATGTACGGCGCACGAACTTCCTTGATGATAGGTGTCGTTGTAGTATTCTCTTCTTCGATAATCGGCTTTTTACTGGGTTTAGTTGCTGGATATTTCGGAGGTTGGCTATACATCATTATCATGAGGACGCTGGACGCATTCATGGCTTTCCCGATGATACTACTAGCACTGGTTATTGCTTCTCTACTCGGTGGGGGGATTTTAAACATTATCATTGCCCTTACGGTCGGTCTAATTCCCGTAAGCTCCAGGTTAATGTGTGGCCAGGTTATCACGGCGAAAGAAAATGATTACATTATGGCGGCACGGGCTATGGGAGCCAACCATAGGCGGGTGATGTTTCGCCATTTACTCCCCAACTGCTTCCCGCCGCTTGTTGTTATGGTCACTATGGTGATGGGCGAAGTTATATTGGCGGAAGCCGGTCTTAGTTTCCTTGGCGTAGGAGTTCAGGCACCTATAGCAGCCTGGGGTAGTATGATTAGTGATGGCCGTAATTATCTTCTCAGGGCTCCAATGCTTTCTTTTGCCCCTGGCTTTGCTCTCATGTTGGCTGTGTTCGGTTTCACTATGGTAGGAGACGGTCTGAGGGATGCACTTGACCCCAGACTCCGAGGTGTAATATAGTACCGCGGATTTATATTGACGCAAACAACCCGAAATCCGCTTATCACTACACTAGGTAAAAGTACGTATACTCCGATTTGCTTATGTACAAGCAGGCAGCTGCTACTAAAAAGGATTTGTTTTCGTAAAATGAAAGGATAAACATATGGTAGTAAACAAACCTAAAATGAAAGTCGGAGAAGCAAAATCGCTCCCCATCTCTCTTGGTTTTGGCCCTAATGCCAATTCCTCGGTGGTAGACATCAAAAACGGCAGAATCGTCAGGGTAAGGCCGTTGCATTTTGATTGGAAATATGACAAAAAAAGCTTCAATCCCTGGAAGATGGAGGCGCACGGTAAACCCTTCGAACCGGGCATGAAAGCGCTGCCCGGTACCTACAGCTTGGCTTACAAAAAGCGGGTTTACTCCCCCAACCGGGTCCTCTACCCGCTAAAAAGGATCGATTGGGACCCGGACGGTGAAAGAAATCCTCAGAACCGCGGTAAAAGCAAGTACGTCAGGATTTCCTGGGACGAGGTCCTGGACCTCATCACCAGGGAGATGAAAAGGTTAATCAAAGAATACGGGCCGTACACTATTCTTGCCCAGATGGACGGCCACGGCGAAATGAAAAACGTGCACAGTTCCCACGGCTGCGGCATCAATTTGCTTAAATTACTGGGAGGCTATACTTTACAGACCAGGAACCCGGACAGCTGGGAAGGCTGGTACTGGGGTGCCAAGCATGTCTGGGGCATGGAGCCGGTCGGCCAGATGGTGCCGGATGCCAATGTCATGCCGGATATCGCTGAGAATACCAGGCTTCTCTTATTCTGGGGCTGCGACCCGGAGACGACTCCCTGGGGGCTCGATGGCCAGATGTCGAGTCGCCTGTGTTACTGGTGGTCGTCCATCGGCATCAACCAGGTATATATCTGCCCCGACCTCAACTATGGTGCCGCCGTCCACGCCGATAAGTGGATTCCCATCCTGCCCGGCACGGACGCTGCCCTGCAGCTGGCGATAGCCTATCTCTGGATAACCGAAGGGACCTACGATAAGGAATATATCGCCACGCACGCTTACGGCTTTGATAAGTTCGAGCAATATGTCCTGGGCAAAGAGGACGGTATTCCCAAGACGCCGGCCTGGGCATCGGAAAAGACCAGCATCCCCGAGTGGACCATCAAAGCCCTGGCCAGATGCTGGGCATCCAGGCCGACCACGCTGCCTCACGGCAACGGTGGACCCGGCATCAGGGTACCTTACGCTACGGAAAACGGCCGGCTCGAACCCATGCTGTTGGGCATGCAGGGTCTCGGCAAGCCCGGTACGCACCAGATAAAAATGATCGAATGGAACATGCATTATCAGAACCCCATGCCGGATAGTATCGTTCAAATATATCCCAGCAAGGGCAACCGGGGCTACATGGTCCCCGTCGTCTGGGACTTCAAGAAGATGAAAACGGGCCATTTCGGGCACGGCATGACGCCGGATAATATCGACCCTAAGCAGTTTATTCCCAAAGACCTCATTCACGATGCCATCCTCAATCCCCCCATCAGCTGGTACGGCACGACATTATGCCTGGCGGAGACAGAGGACCAGTTCGTAAAATATACCTATCCGGCCAAGGGCTGCCCGGAAGTCCACATGATATGGACGGATACCCCCTGCTGGATAACCTGCTGGAACGATACTAATACCTATATCAAGGCGCTGCGGAGCCCGAAGATAGAGTTCATCCTGGCCCAGCACCCCTGGCTGGAAAACGACTGTATCTTCGCTGATATCGTTTTACCGATTAATACCAAGTTTGAGGAAGACGATATCAATATGGACTCGGGAAACGGCCAGTTCCGCGTTATGCTGCATGAGAAGAAATGTATCGAACCCTTGGGAGAGTCCGTGAGTGATTATGAAGCGGTCTGCCTGATCGCCGAAAGGCTCGGCCTGCTGGAGAAACTGACCGAAGGCAAGTCCGTCCAGGACTACATCAAGCTCGGTTTCGATGGCTCCGGCGCCCGGAAATATCTGACCTACGAAGAGTTCGTCGAAAAGGGATACTTCGTCGTCCCGACCGACCCGAAATGGAAGGAAAAACCAGTCGGTTTGCGGAAATTCTACGAAGACCCGAAGAATAATCCCCTGAGAACGCCTACGGGCCTGCTGGAATACGAGTCCACCGGACTGGCCAGGCATTTCCCGGATGACAAGGAGAGGCCGCCGGTGCCGCATTGGATTGAGAAGGGAGAGAGCCACGACGAGGCCCTCTCCAGCAAAAGAGCCAGGAAGTACCCCTTGCTCGTTATGTCCAACCACCCCCGGTGGCGCTGCCATGCTCAGTGCGATGATATTTCTTGGACGCGTGAAACCCCTACCGGCAAAGTAACCGGGCCTGACGGCTATAAGTACGAGCCAATCTGGATAAACCCGAAAGACGCTGAAGCCAGAAACATTAAAAACGGCGATGTTGTCCAGATATTCAATGAGAGAGGCATTGTCCTCGTTGGCGCCTACGTTACCCAGAGGGTAATGCCCGGTGTCGTCTATGTCGACCACGGCGCCCGGTATGATCCGATTGTCCCCGGTAAAATCGATAGGGGCGGTGCTATCAATACCATAACCCCGCATAACATCACCTCCAAGAACGCTACGGGGATGGTCGTAAGCGGCTTTTTGGCTGAAGTGAGCCTTGCCAACCTTGACGAGCTCAGAAAAAAATATCCTGAAGCCTTTCAAAGAAAGTATGACCCGGCGGCGGGGCTGAGGTTTGACGCTTGGGTCGAAGGAGGCATGAGATAAATGAAGGTATTCGTTATCGACGTTGGTATTTATAACGGCTGTTATGCCTGCCAGATTGCCTGCAAAGACGAACATGTCGGCAACGATTGGTCGCCGATTGCCAAGCCCCAGCCGGACACCGGCCATTTCTGGATGAAACTCAACCATATATAAGGGGGACGGTGCCCAAGGTAAAGCTGCATTACGTACCCCTTCTCTGTCAGCATTGTGATAATGCACCGTGCGTAACCGGCTGCTCAAGCTGATCGTTGAAAAGGTTGAATTACGCCATGATGCGAAAACCATCGAGGCGACCGTATACTGGAAAACCGGTTTTTGCCAGAGGATTGTCATTCAACGTGCGAGGGCGGCATTTGATTCGGACAGTGTGTGGACTGAAGATGAGAACAGGATCTTAAAAGAACTATGGCGAGATGCGCCCATTGAAGCTGTGTTGGAAGCACTCCCGAAACGGACGCTTTCTGCTATCAGGAATCACGCTCGATGCCTTGGCCTGAAACACCAGAGGAAGACGAACTCAGCCAGCATATGGCGTCGATGGACGGAAGCTGAGGAAACGCAGGCACAAGCTCTTATTCATTCAGGGGCACTTTTTTCTGGAATAGCCTTAAAGCTAAACCGTACCCAATCTTCGATTATACAGCGAGCTGCGGTTAAAAAGTGGCACGGTCCATCATGGGAAGGCAAGAAGAAAAAACCGATTGTATGGAAATCAGAAGTTCAAAACTTTAAGAGTCTTTAAGAGGAGCCCTCTCAAATTCTCTCCCCCTCTCAAACAAACATAGTTAGAATACCAGATATAAACCTGTTTGAGAGGGGGTCAGGGGGTGAGCATTAAGAATCAACCATATGTAAACAGAACCCTTTTTTGCGCTATCTAACATGATTTTTACGCCTGAGCAGCACAACTGTGATTTTTCTGTGACTTTTTTACCGCGGTTTGTGATGTATTTTAATACACAATACCCTATTATATGAGTGATATGCGGACTTCGCAAAAAACACATAGAACACACGAGGTATCATAACCGTATAATCGCGAAGGAGCGCCTTGCCAAGGAAAAACTTCCGACAGAACACCAGGCTAACTTCAAGGGACATAGCCAACTACTGCCAGGTCAGCAAGAGCACCGTGTTGGAATGGATAAAGAGCGGCCGGCTTAAAGCCTTCCGGCTCCCCAGCGGGCACTACCGCGTCGACAAAAAGGACTTCCGCGAGTTCCTGGAGAAATGGAACATGCCCGTCAACAGCTGGCTGTTCAATAATGAAAACGGCGGTCGGGGGTAAAGTGAACAGATACCGGAACTCGTCGACGGAGAAAATGGAAGCCATAGCGGGCGGAGTGCAGGCGCGGCTCGAGGAGAGCACCGGATTTTCCCGCAGGGTAACCAGAGAAACGGTGGAAGTGGCGCGGGCGCTGGGGGTGAGGGACAGGGAGATAGAGAGGTGGGTAAACCTGCGGCTGGAGCAACTGGCGTCCGCGGAAGAAAGAATACGGAACCTCAAGATACGGATAAACCAGTAAGAGTTTATCTATTAACCAGGCCCCGCGTCAGTCAGACATCACCAGGACTTTAGAACCGCGTATCTTACCGCTTTTCAGCTCCACCAGGGCCTTGTTGGCCTCTTCCAGCTTGAACTCCTGAACCTCCGGCCGGATTTTCATCCGGGCGGCCAGAGCCAGGAACTCAACGGCATCGGCCCGGGTGACGTTAGCCACCGTTTTAATCTCTTTCTCAAGCCAGAGGTGCCGCTCGTAGTCCAGCTTTAAAAGGAAATCCTTATCGGCGGCCTCTTTTCTGATGAGATTGATAACCAGCCTGCCCCCCTTTTCCAGGTTGTTCAGCGCCGAGACAACAGGTCGCCAGGCCGGCGTGGTATCGATGGCGCAGTCCAGTTTCAGAGGAGTCCTGTCCTCGATATCGCCCACCCAGTCGGCGCCCAGACTCCCGGCGAGCGCCCTTTCGACGGGATTGCGGGTGATAACGAACTTCCGGGAACTGGGGAACATGTAGTTCGCCATTTGAATAACCAGATGGTGGGCCGAGCCGAAACCGTAGAGCCCCAGGGTCTTGCCGTCCTCCATGCCCGTAAGCTTCAGGGAACGGTATCCCACTATCCCCGAACACATCAGCGGGGCAGCCCTGACATCATCAGCAAGCTCAGCGGGAATGAGATAAGCGAAGTCCTCGGAGACAGCCATATACCCGGCATAACCGCCGTCGGCATGGCAGCCGGTCCCCTGGAACCGGTCGCACAAATTTTCCGTACCGCGAAGACAAAACTTGCACCGCCCGCAGGCCGAAAATATCCAGGCGACGCCTACCCGCTCGCCGACTTTGTATTTCCCGGCCTCCTTGCCTGAAGCGGCGACGGTGCCTATTACCTGATGCCCGAGGATTACCGGCAGCTTCGGCGGCACGATTCTGCCCTCTATCTGGTCCAGCTCGGTGCGGCAAACGCCGCAGGCGATAATTTTAATCAAGATGTCTTTGGGGCCGGGCACCGGAACCGGCATGTCTATCAGCTGAAGCGGCTCATCTTTAGACTTCGCGGCGTTTTCCCGGGGCACTCTTCCCGGCACCCTGACATCACAGATTTCATTAAGTATCATCGCTTTCATATATCACCGCCCCCAATCATCCGAATGAGGCGCTTTCAACTTCTCCAGGACGGGTTAAGCAAACGCTTTTCCGTTTCCCCCCGGGGCTCGGCCATGATGCTTTCCCCCTCCCCGTAGAATATCGTTTCCACATCACTCTCGAGTCCCTTGATAACGGCGGGAACATATTCCGGAACACTGAGTCCCCTGAACCTGGCATCTGCCGCGTCACGACCCTTTTTATTAAGGTCGGTATCGACCATGGGGGGAACGACTTCGAATACTTTGACCGGCGTGTCTCGAAGCTGCTCCCGCAGCACGAGAGTATAGGTATGGACCGCGGACTTGGTGGCGCTGTAGACGGGCGTATATGGCATCGGCATAAAGCCGAGTCCCGAACTCACGTTAACGACCGCCGCGGAAGGTATTTTCAACAGATGGCCGATGAAGAGAGCGGTAAGCTCCACCACGGCGGTAAAATTGATTTCAATTTCGTTTTCACCGGACCTGAGTTCTTTATACCCTTTTTTCAGGTCGATATATCTCTGTATCCCGGCGTTGTTGACCAGAATGTCAAGAGCGGGAAAACGGTGAACCACCTCCGAGGCTAGCTTCCCCCTCTGCCCGGTGTCGCCGACATCGCAGGCGAGCACGGTGATATCGGGGAACTTTTCCGCTACCGCCGCCAGTTTCTCTCTATTGCGCCCGCAGACAATTACCCTGCTTTTATATTTCAGGAAGGCTTCCGCAATACCGAGCCCGATCCCGCTGGTACCCCCGGTAATAAGGACAGTCCTGTTCGAAAGGTTCATAAAGGCTCCTTGTTTGAACTAATAGACAGGTCTTTTTTCAGGGCGTGTCACCGGTAAAAAGCGCCACAGTCCCGCGCGCATTCAGCCGGAGCCGGTGGACGCCGGGCACAGCCGCGAGGTAACCTGCTTTAAGGCATAGTCCGCGTTACCGGCTGCTGTCCCTCAGGACCTTCCCGGTGGCTTTATCTTTCCAGTATGCCCGCTGCTGAACCGGCCAGTTGAAGGATATAGCCCCGGGGCAGGGACACTCATTGACACAGCAGCCGCCATACCAGCACTCATCGGGATGCAGTATTACCGGTGGTTTGCCTTTCTCGGGGTTGGGCATAAATACGTCTACCTGGCAGACCTCCACGCAGGTGTTGCAACCGTTGCAGATATCGGGATTGAAAATTACCGGATTAGCGGGGCTGACAATATTGGGCAGGGCGTACGTCTTTTTCTGAGGCATGGCGGTCTCCTTATTTCCCCTGATAGACTCCGGCGTAGTCACGATTGTGCGCCTCGTAGCTAGCTTTCATATCGCCAAAATAGTCGAACGGAAGCTCTCCGGCGACGACTTTATTGTTTTCCAGCCTGACGGTAACGAACTTGTTCCATTCGGGGGGGTCGACCTCCGGGTAATCAATCCGGAAGAAGTTGAGCTGGCGGGAGCTTGCCCGTCGCGCCAGCGAGGCCTCCAGGATAATCCGTCCGTGCTCCAGCAGGCTGAGGTCTTCGAGGCTACGCATCAATTTGTGCGGGTCCAGCGCGTACAGACGCGGCACATGGACTTCCTCAATCTCTTTAAGGGCGTCCAGCCCCATCCTGAGGAGCCGCTCCGTCTTGTACTCGGAGCAGAAGTACTGCATGGCGCGGGCAATGCCGGCGTGCAGCTCCTTCCAGTCGATGCCGTCGGAGCGGGTGACGGGGGCATATACGCGGGCTTTTTCCAGCGCTATCTGGTCTTTAGACACTGCGCCGGCGCCAACCTGCTTAGAGTAAGCGGCGGCTTTCCTGCCCGCGTACCGGCCGGTCGAAGCGGCGAAGGAGTGGTCGCCGGCGGAAAAGACCTGCTCCCCGGCGACGTACAGACCGTCGAGGGTGGACTTCATATCCCAGTCCACGACGGGACCGCCGCCGCCCGCGGTGCGCCACTGCGAAAGGCTGGAGCCCTCGATAAAGTTATAGTTCTGGAGGAGGTGCTTGGCGGGGTCGAAGCCCGCCCTGCCGTAGGAGTCCACGATGTTCTTCGTGGTGGACTCTTCCGTGAGCATCAGGTTCCAGGTGACGCGCCGCTCGACATCCGGCATGGCGGGGAAATCGCCGTAGAACGGCAGGGCGTATTCCCCGCTCTGTACGGCTTTAGTAATTTTCTCCATCTCTTCCGGCGAGGGCCTCATAGCGCCGGCGTCCTCCCAGCCCTGCGTGGGCCAGGGAATCCTCTTGCCGGCAGCGTCAACCAGCGGAACGTTCTCGTAGCTGGCGTCCCCGGCGCCGCCGTACCATGTGTGCTTGTAGCCGGTGCCCAGCATGAGGATGCCGCTGCGCTCCATTGCCGTGAGGGCGGCCCCGGCACGCCATGCCATAGCCGCGCCGTCGCCGGTGATGTTGCGCGAGCGGAAGGTGTTATAGCCGGCCAGCTCAGTATTCAGAACGTAAAGCGACCAGTCGCCAGCGGTGGCGAGCACGGCGGCTTTCGACTTAAAGAGCATGAACTCCCCGGTACGGTTACTAAAGCCGGTCGCCCCGACGACCCTGGCGCCCTGCACGCCTTTCTCCGTGAGAATGCTGGTGACCATAACGCGGTCGAAGATTTTCACGCCGAGCCGCTTACATTCATTTTTCAGGGCGGGCTTGAAGGTGCTGCCCCAGACCCGGATGACCACGTTATTCAGCTTGCCTTCGGGGTTGCTTTTAAAGACTTTAGGCTTAATCATGCCGGGGATATAGCTGTGCACTTTCGTATAGCGCGGGGAAATCATCAGCTTGGACTTGTCATCCCTGCCGATGGCGCCCACAAAGTCGTCGTCGGTGTCACGGATTTTGCCGCCCATCTGCTCCATCTCCAGCAGGGTATCCCAGTTCTCGCGGCACTGGATTTGCGTACCGATACCATTAGAGTACGGGGGCTCGGCCATGTGCTGCGCCCACTCATCGGGGTCGACATTGGAAAGAGGATTGGCGGGGGCATTGCACCAGTGGTCGCAGCCGGGCCCGCCGGCGCCGCTCCTGATGGTATCGCCTTTTTCCACCAGCGCCACGCTGGCGCCCGTCCTAGCGGCGCTGATAGCCGCCCAGCAGCCCGCTATCCCGCCGCCGATGACCAGCACGTCGGTCTCAACCTCCTGCTCCTTATCGTAGCGTATCGGGTAAGGCCACGAAGGAGCCCTACCATTTTTATCCAGCAAATCATGCCATTTAGTCATACGCTGACCTCCTTGAACCGGACTGATTCAGGCAAAAGAGAAAATTACTGCTGCGGGGGCGCGGGGGGACGCTGGCCGGTCTGCCTCATGCGGATGCCGTCAGGCCCGAAGAAGCTGCCGCCCCACCCCTCCATCATCGTTCCCGCCCCGAGCATGATAGCCATCTCGATGTGGGGTTTGCGGACCTTGTGCCAGACCAGCGGGCCGTGCACCACGCCGCGGGGAATCCACATGCCGAAGCTCTTATCGAATACGAGCTTGTCGTCGCCCATGTCGAACTCCAGGTCCGCCCCGAGGTCCTCAGGATCGTTGGGGTCGCCGCCGATGTGCAGCACAATCTCGTCATAATTATCGTGCACCATCTTGGGCAAATCGGGCTCCACTTTATCCCATATCCAGCCGAACTCGATATAGGTGTTGGCCACGTTTATCTGCGTGCGGCTCATGTAGGTCATCGTGGGGCTCTGGCGGTTTTTCTGGTTCGCCCCGGCCTCGCGCATGGGACTGCGGATGGCGTACTGCTCGTAATCGAAGTCCTTTTCCTTTTTCGGCGGCGTCGTCTTGGCGTTCTGGATGCCGCTGCTGCCCCACGCTTTAAGCGGGTCGCCGGTGCCGAGCATCATCGCCATCTCGATATGCGGGAACTCGAACTTCTTCCAGGTCAGGGGGCCGTGGGGCGTCCCCTTGGGGATAAATATCCCGGTGGTGGTGTTGAACGTAATGGGCTGGCCGCCGATGTAGAACTCTATCTCCCCGCCCAGCACCTGCGGCCGCTTGGGGTCGCCGCCCCAGTGAATAACGATTTCATCGTAATCGTGGACATGCTCGTGGATGTGGGGGTTGGGCTCGGGGATGCCATAAATCCAGCCGAGCTCGATATAATACGGGGCGCCCGCCTGCTTTTCACTCATAAAGGTCATGGTGGGGCTCTGCCGGTTCTTTACGCCCGGGCCGGCTTCATAAATAGGCTTCCTTACAGCGTATTTTTCATATTCCGACTCCGCCATTTCGTTTTCTCCTTTTCTTTTGATTTACACCGGATTGCCGACAGTATTGTAGCACATTATCGGGACAACACCAAAAAACCCGACGATGATAATTTAGCGTCGATAGTCTATAATGTTACCGGCACACGCCAATATTTTCGGAGGACTGATAATGACTCGACTGGTTAGCGAAGGGAAGACCGGCCAACAGCTGCGTGACGAGCGCGAAAAGAGAATCATGGACACGATCGAGATGAAGATGCCGGATCGGGTGCCGGTCATGAGCTCGATGGGCTATTTCCCCGCCAAATACGTCGGCATACCGTGCTCCGCCGCTTATTATGACTACGACGCCTGGTACGACGCGTACCAGAGGACGCTGCGGGACTTCCAGCCGGACATGATTTTCGTGCAGCCTTTCACGCCGGGGAAAGCCCTGGAGATTTTAAGTCCCAGAACGATGCGCTGGCCCGGCTGCGGCGTCGACCCGTACCAGGGACACCAGGCTGTAGAAATAGACAATATGAAGGACGATGAATATGACCTCTACATGAAAGACCCTTCCGACTACATGTTACGGACGTTCATGTCCCGCACCAGCGACGACATGGAGGGCCTCGCGCTGCTGCCCAATCTTTCCGACCTGAGCTTGGGGCCGATTGGCATACAGTTACTCGCTATGTCCCTGTCCGAGCCGAAAACGGCCAGGACCATCCGCGTCCTCCAGCGGGCGGGCAGAGAAATAAGAAAGTGGCGCGTCAAGCAGGATAGGTTCGACAAAATGGTCCTCGACATGGGCTTCCCGCAGTACTTCCACGGGGCGGCCATGCCCCCCTTCGACGTTCTTTCTCATTCTATGCGGGGGATGCGGGGGACGATGATGGACATGTTCCGGCAGCCGGACAAGCTGATAGAAACGTGCGAGTTCATCCTGAAGCAAACGCTGGAAAGGCCGCTGCCCCCGCCGAACGAGAACGGCTACACCAGGATTTTCATGACCAACACCAGGGGTTCCGACGATTTTATGTCGATGAAACAGTTCCAGACCTTCTACTGGCCGACATTCAAAAAGCTGGTCATGGGGCTGGTAGAAAAAGGCGCGACGCCCTGCATCTTCTTCGAGGGCAACTTTACATCCAGGCTGGAATACCTGCTGGAGTTCCCCAAAGGGAGCATCCTTGCCCGCATCGACACGACGGACATCTTCAGGGCCAAAGAAATCCTGAGAGACCACATCTGCATCGAGGGGAACGTGCCGTCATCGCTGCTGCAGATGGGCACGGTGGAGCAGGTGAAAGAGCACTGTAAAAAGCTCATCGACGTGGTGGGGAAGGGGGGAGGCTATATACTTTCGCCGCGGAGTTCCACCGATGAAGTAAACCCCGCCAACCTGAAAGCCATGATAGACTTTACCAAAGAGTACGGGGTATACGGATAGAATATCATTTATAGGACTATTCTATGAAGAGGGGCCCAGCGCCCCTCTTTTTTTACACCAAACACACCTTAATATCCCCTGCTAACTACACCTGCCCTGAAAAAGGGTTTACACCTGCCCGCTTCCGCAAAACCCTCATCGAATCAAGGGGTTCACGCGAGGAAAACGGGCGTGTCAACGGATGTCGCGGATATCCCGCGGGGGCTAACCTTAAAAAAGGAAACCCAGTCAGGAGGTGCAAATCCGTGGATACCGAGCTTGATTTCGCCGCACTCCAGGAGATTATTACCAGTAACGCCGGAAAAGTCGAGGCGCTTATTGACAGCTACGTAGATAAAAAAGAGCAGCTGATATCCCTGTTGCAGGACATCCAGGCGGAGTTCAACTACATCCCGCAGGACGTCATCATCAGAATCAGCCAGAAGCTGGAACTACCGCTGAGCCAGGTCTTCAGCGTGGCCACTTTCTTCAAGGCCTTCAGTCTCAAGCCGAGGGGCCGCCACGTAATCACCGTCTGCATGGGCACGGCCTGCCACGTCCGCGGCGGACAGAGGCTCGTGAACAAGATGGCCAGGGACTACAAGCTACAGCCCGGCGAGACCAGCCCGGACGAGAGGTTCACCCTTGAGACCGCCAACTGCCTGGGATGCTGCGCCCTCGGGCCGGTGGTGGTGGTCGACGGCAAGTACGAGAGCCAGGTAACCCCGGACAAGCTCGATAAAATCCTGAAAAAGTACGACTAGGTAACAGGAAGGCTGAAAATGGTAGAGCAGGTTAAGAAATTGCTGGACAAAAGGCTTAAAAGCATACCGGAACTGGAACAACTGCGCCAGTCCATAATCTCCGACAGGGATGCCGGCCGGATTACAGTATCCGTGTGCGGCGGCACCGGCTGCCGCGCCCTGGGCGCCGAGGACGTCGTGGACGCTTTCTCGGAGGAGATAGAAAAGAAAGAGCTGGCGGTAAAAATCGAGTTCAAGGAAACGGGCTGCCACGGGTTCTGCGAGCGCGGCCCGGTGGTAGTCGTCGGTCCGCAAAAGATATTTTACCAGCACGTCAAACCCGAGGACGTCCCGGAAATCATCGACGTGACCGTCCTCGGCGGCAAAATCGTCAAGCGGCTGCTCTATACCGACCCCGTCTCCGGCCAGGCCATCCCCCGC
>CAYTZI010000003.1:23479-40879 GCA_964442335.1 uncultured Dehalococcoidaceae bacterium
ATCCCTTATGAAGCCGATGTACCTTTTTATAAAAGACAGACGCGCCTTATACTGGGCTCCAATGGCGAGATAGACCCCACCGATATCGAGCAGTATGTCGCCGCCGGCGGCTACAGCGCCCTGACCAAAGTGCTCACCGGGATGTCCCCCGAGCAGGTCATCGGCGAGATAACGAAGTCGGGACTGAGGGGGCGGGGCGGCGGCGGCTTCCCTACCGGGCGCAAATGGCAGTCCTGCCGGGTCGTTAAAAACGATGTCAAATATGTGCTCTGCAACGCCGACGAAGGCGACCCCGGAGCGTACCAGGACCGCAGCATCCTCGAAGGGAACCCCCACAGCGTCCTCGAAGGCATGATAATCGGCGCTTACGCCATCGGCTCCCACCAGGGTTACGTCTACGTCCGCAACGAATATCCCCTCGCGGTGGAACACGCGCGGACGGCCATCGAGCAGGCCATGGAGTACGGACTCCTGGGCGAAAACATCCTGGGCTCGGGCTTCGACTTTAAATTAACGATAAACAAGGGCGGCGGGGCGTTCGTCTGCGGCGAGTCCAGCGCCCTGATAGCCTCACTGGAAGGAAAGATAGGCGAACCCAAAGCCAAATACGTCCACATGGCGGAAAGAGGACTCTGGGACAAGCCGAGCCTGCTGAACAACGTAAAGACATGGGCGAATGTGCCCCTGATAATCAACAAAGGCGCCGACTGGTATTCGAAAATCGGCACCGCCGGCAGCAAGGGCACCATGATATTCTCGCTGGTGGGCAAGATTAATAACACCGGCCTGGTGGAAGTGCCCATGGGCGTTACCCTGCGGGAAATGATATTCGAAATCGGCGGGGGCATCCCGAACGGCAAGAAGTTCAAAGCAGTACAGACCGGCGGGCCTTCCGGCGGGTGCATACCGGAATACTTGCTCGACACACCGGTCGATTTCGACGAGCTCACCAAGCTGGGCTCGATGATGGGGTCCGGCGGGATGATCGTCATGGACGAGGACAACTGCATGGTGGACGTCGCCCGCTACTTCATCGAGTTCCTCAAGGGAGAGTCCTGCGGCAAATGCACTCCCTGCCGCGAGGGGCTGTCCAAGCTGAGCGAGATACTCGACAGGATTACCCACGGCCAGGGCAGACCGGAAGACCTGGACACGATGACGGACCTGGCGGAGGTCCTCAGCAGCGGCGCGCTCTGCGCCCTGGGCAGGACGGCGGCCAATCCCGTCCTGAGCACCATCAGGTACTTTAAAGACGAATACATGGCGCACATCATCAATAAGAAATGCCCGGCGCACGTCTGCCGCGAGCTGATAACGTACAGCATCGACGCGGAAAAATGCACCGGCTGCGGAGCCTGCGCGCGCGCCTGCTCGACCAAAGCCATCAGCGGGGAAAAGAAGCAGCCCCACGTCATCAACCAGGGCATGTGCATCAAGTGCAGCGCCTGTTTCGACGCCTGTAAGTTCGACGCGGTTACAAGAAGCTAATATATCCGTGAAATAGACGGATAAAACAATAAAAGGAGAAAAGGTAATGCCAAAATACTGGGTCAGCGGAGAAACATCGGTGGATGTCGACAATGCGCCGGATGCCAACGTCGTTCATTTTAACGTCGACGGCAAAGAAGTCGCCGTGTCCGGCGGGCAGACTATTTACGAGGCTTTGCAGCGTATGCCCGGCATCGCCGAAATCCCCGCGCTCTGCTACCATCCCGCCATCCAGCCTTACGGCGCCTGCCGGCTCTGCACCGTCGAAATAAGCGAGGACGGCGGCAAGAGCTTCCGGTTCGTGGCGTCCTGCCTTTACGAGGTCAAGGAAGGGATGCTGGTCAAGACAAATACCGATAAGATAAGGAAGCTGCGCAAGGGCATCATCGAGCTGCTGCTGGCAAGGTGCCCCAACACCAAAATAATACAGGAACTCGCCGAGGAATACGGCGTGGACAAACCCAGGTTCTCGCTGGGCGACCACAACTGCATTCTGTGCGGGCTCTGCGTGCGCGCCTGCCAGGAGATAATCGGCAAGTCCGCGATAAGCCTGGTAAACCGCGGTATCTATAAAGAGGTTGCCGCCCCGTTCTACGCCTACGAGCTGGGGGAGGGGTGTATCGGCTGCGGGGACTGCGCTTTCGTCTGCCCCACCGGCGCCATCACCATGGGCGGCAACGGCAAGCCGGTACTGCCCAAGGTAAAAATACCCTACGCGGAAATCGGCGCAATGATGTCCAGAGAAACACAGACCGCGTCGCAGGAATAAAGCAAAATTCAGTCTCGAACGGGCGCAGCTCCAAAGCTGCGCCTTTTCATTTTACTGGTTAGAGTTTGCTTTATATCCGGCTATATCTGGTCGAGTTACGGTACTCACCCCCTTAATCACCCTCTCAAACAGTTATGCCATCAACGGCGGGAGTTCCCGCTGTTCAAGAGGGGGAGGGAATTGGAGAGGGGGCGAATAGGGAAAGAAAATCCCTCTCTTATCTCCCTTTACGAAAGGGAGACGCCAATGCCCGGAAATACAGGGTGTTTGAGAGGGAATACAGGGGTAAGGTAATAGTATGCCCACCAAAAAGCAAACGAAACTATCGTTATGTCTATATACAGCAATGAAAATTTCTGATATTATTATTGCGGAAGTGCTATGAGCAACGATATAAGTATAATCCTCGGGGAAGACCACCAGATAACACGCCAGGGCATCCGGCGTTTACTCGAGGATGAAAAGGGCCTCAAAATAGTCGGCGAGGCCAGCAACGGCGAGGAAGTGGTGCAGATGGTCACCGAGCTCAAACCGGACGTGGTGGTCATGGACATCGCCATGCCGAAGCTCAACGGCATCGAAGCCACCCGGCAGATAAAGCTGATAAACCCCCGCACCGGGGTACTGATACTCAGCGCCTACGACGATGATGAATACGTTTTCGCCCTGCTCAAGGCCGGCGCGGCCGGCTACTTGTTGAAAAGCGTCAGCGGGGACGAGCTGGTGCAGGCGATAAAAGACACGCACAACGGCGAGCCCGTGCTAGACCCCGCCATCGCCAAAAAAGTGATGAACTACTTCAAGCTCCCGGACAAGGTGCCAACGATGGAAGAGGAGACCGAGCGGCTCAGTGAAAGGGAGCTCGATATCATCAGGCTGGCCGCCCGCGGGCTTACGAATAAAGCCATCGCCGAGAGACTCCACCTGAGCTACCGCACCGTGGAAGGACACATGAGAGACGTCTTTAACAAGCTGGGCGTCGGCTCGCGCACCGAAGCGGTCCTTTACGGACTGAAGAAAGGGTGGTTCACGCTGGAAGAACTGGTGCAATAGGTATATCACATCATGCCGCTGAGCTCACATACCCTATCGAAAATCGTCAACGGTTTGGCTATCCCGCTGTTCGTTATCAACAAAGAACATAAAGTCACCCACTGGAATACCGCCCTGGAAGCACTGACCGGACAGAAAAGCCGGGACATCATCGGCAGCGACAACCACTGGCGGGCGTTCTACAGCGAAAAAAGGCCGGTCATGGCGGACCTGATTGTTAACGGGGCGTCCGCCGAGGAAATCGAGGTATATTACCGGGACAAGTACAAAAAGTCCGTCCTGATTGAGGGCGCTTACGAGTCCGAGGACTTTTTTCCCGTGCTCGGAAACAAGGGCCGCTGGCTGCATTTCACGGCAAGCCCCATAAAGGACGAAAACGGCCAGATAATCGGGGCGATTGAGACGCTGGTAGACACCACCGAGCGCAAGGTCCTGGAAAACAACCTGCGCTACTTTTTACAGCAGATTACGCGGGCGCAGGAAGAAGAACGGCGCGTCATCTCGAGGGAGCTGCACGACGACATGTCGCAGATTCTCGGCTCGCTGTCCCGCCGGCTGGACAACCTCCTCAGGAAAAAGCACGGCTTCGGCAAGGACGAGGCGGCGGACCTCCAGGAAATACGCGACCTCCTCAACCAGGGACTGCAGTCCATGAACAGCTTTATACAGAACCTGCGCCCTTCGCTGCTGGACGACCTGGGGCTTATACCCGCCCTCCGCTCACTCACGAACAACATCCAGAAAGAAGGGCTGAGCGTCAGCTTTAACATCACCGGCGAGGAAAGACGCCTGACGGCGGAGACGGAGCTTTCCCTGTTCCGCATCGTCCAGGAAGCGCTGAACAATATCCGGAGGCACGCGTGCGCCACGCAGGCAAGCGTGCTGGCGGAGTTCGGTAAAGACAGCATAAAGCTGACCGTGAGCGACAACGGCCGGGGCTTCGACACCGGAGGCGCCATCGACGACCTCCCCCATAAGGGCAAACTGGGGCTGATGGGAATGCAGGAGCGCACCTGGCTGCTGGGGGGCACTATGGAAATCAGCTCAAAGCCGGGCGAAGGGACGACCCTGCGCTTTAATATACCCGTGAAAAACGGCCCTTAACCGCCGGCGGTCAGCCCAGCTTAAGCACCTCGAGAAAAACCTCCTTGGGCACTTCCACCCGGCCGATTGTCCTCATTTTCTTCTTGCCTTCACGCTGCTTTTCCAGCAGCTTGCGCTTGCGGGTGACGTCCCCGCCGTAGCACTTGGCGAGGACATCCTTGCGCCGGGCGGAAATATCGGAGCGGGCGACGACGCGGCTGCCTACAGCCGCCTGGATGGGGACCCTGAAAAGCTGGCGGGGGATGGTCTCCTTGAGCTTGTCCACCACCGCTTTGCCGACATCGTGGGCTTTTTCCGGCGGCAGGATGCGGCTGAAGGCGTCCACGGGGACATCGTTAATGAGCACGTCCAGCTTCACCAGCCTCGCCTCCCGGTAGCCGATGAACTCGTAGTCCAGCGAGGCGTAGCCGCGGCTCCGGCTTTTCAACTGGTCGTAGAAGGTGGTCAGCATCGAGCGCAGCGGCACCTCGTACTCGAGCAGCACCCGCTGGCCGAGCTCGCTGCCGCCGCGGTACTGCCCCAGATATTCCGTGCGCTTATAAATGCCGCCGGAGGCGATAATGAAGTCCATTAAAGCGCCGATAAACAGCGACGGCGTGATGACGGATATCTTTACCCAGGGCTCCTCAATTTTTATAATCTCCGCGAGCGGGGGGAAATCGGTGGGGTTAACGACGGGAACCTGGCGGCCGTCCATGAGCGTGACGGTGAATTTCACCGCGGGCACGGTAACTATCAGCGAAAGATTGAACTCCCTTTCAAGTCGTTCGCGGACGATATCCATGTGCAGCAGTCCCAGGAAGCCGCAGCGGAAGCCGTGCCCGAGGACGGGGCTGGACTCCGGCTCGTAAGAAAGGGAAGCGTCGTTGAGGCTGAGCCTTTCAATGGCATCGCGCAGCTCAGGGAAGTCCTCGCCCTGCGTGGCGTAAATGCCGGCAAAGACCATCGGCTTGGGAGAACGGTAGCTTACCAGCGGCTCGGCGGCGCCGCCTTTTGAAAACGTCACGGTATCGCCGACATGGCAATCGGCGATATTCTTGAGTCCCGTGGCGATATAGCCGACATCGCCGGAGGCGAGCTCGCCGGAGGGGTTGGGACCGGGGGCAAAATAGCCCACCTCCAGGACTTCTATCCCGGTGCCCTGCCCCATCAGCCTCAGACGGTCGCCTTTAACGACGCGCCCGTCCACGACGCGCAGGTAAGCGATTACTCCCTTATAATCGTCATAATGCGAATCAAAGATGAGCGCCCTGAGGGGCTTATTTATATCGCCTTTCGGGGAGGGGACGCGCTTAACGATTTCCTCAAGCAAAGGCGGCACGCCCTGTCCCGTCTTGGCGCTGAGGAGCAGGACCTCCTCCGGCCTGTACCCGAAAACGCTGCCTATCTCCTCCAGAACGCGGCCAGGCTCGGAGGCGGGCAGGTCTATTTTATTTATGACCGGAATGACCTCCAGGTTGTGCTCCATGGCAAGGTAATAGTTGGCGAGCGTCTGCGCCTGTATGCCCTGGGTGGCGTCAATAACGAGGACGGCGCCCTCGCAGGCGGCCAGCGTGCGCGAGACCTCGTAAGAGAAATCGACGTGGCCGGGCGTATCGATAAGGTTAAGCCGGTAGGACCTGCCGTCTTTAGCCTGGTAGTTCATCCGCACCGCCTTGGCCTTGATGGTGATGCCCCGCTCGCGCTCAAGCTCAAGGCTGTCCAGCACCTGCTCGCTCATCTCCTCGTGCCGCAGGACGCCGGTAAGCTCAATGAGGCGGTCCGCCAGGGTCGACTTCCCATGGTCGATATGGGCGATGATGCAGAAGTTCCTGATTAAGCCCTGTTCCATATTACTAATCCGGCAGGAAGCGCCAGAAGACCTCGTTGCTTAACAGACGGCCGCGCCGGGTCAGCCTTAGATTATCACCCGAGCGCTCCAGCAGTCCCAGCTCCGTCATCTCCCCGACCGTCTCACGATAGCGTTCTTTAATTCCGGAGGCGGCAATCCCGGAATCGAGACGCAGTCCCAGAATAGCCGACTCGGCCAGGCGGAGCCCGGGGCCTATTGCTTCATCCAGCGCCCTCGGCGGCAAAGTGGCCGACAGATAATCGTCCAGGCTAGATGTATTGGCGAATCTATGCCCTTCCAGGCAGGAATGCGCGGCGGCACCGACACCAAGGTAGGCCCCGTTGCGCCAGTAGACCAGGTTGTGGCGGCACTCCCTGCCCGGCTTCGCCCAGTTCGATATCTCGTAGTGGCGGTAGCCGTGCGCCGCCAGCATGTCCTCGGCAAGCTCATACTGGTCGGCGGAGAGGTCGGGGTCTATAGCCGGCAGCCGCCCGTCTTCAACGTCCCGCCACATGGGCGCGCCGGGCTCAAGAGTAAGAGCGTAAAGCGAAAGGTGCTCCGGGGACAAAGCCATAGCCTTTTCCAGCGTATTCCGCCAGTCTTCCAGCGACTGCCCGGGAAGTCCGTAGATAAGGTCCAGGTTCACGTTATCGAAGCCGGACGTGCGCGCCAGGGACAGCGCTTCCTCCGCCTCGGCGGCGGTATGAATCCTGCCGAGCAGTTTCAGCTCATCATCTCTAAAGCTCTGCACTCCGAGGCTCAGACGGTTGACACCGAGTTGCCTGATAGCGGACAAATAGTCACCGTCAACAGTGCCCGGATTAGCCTCGAGGGATATTTCTGCGGCGGGGGAAACGGAAAAACGGGAGCGGATAGTATCTAAAACGTCACCCAGCCGGGCGGGGGATAACAGACTCGGCGTGCCGCCGCCGAAGTAGACGGTCCCGACACGCTCTCCACCCGCGCAATGCTCAATCTCTCTCTTCAGGGCATTAACGTAGGCGGGGATATCGGCCTCGCGGCCGGCGTAAGATACGAAAGAGCAGTAGCGGCACCGGCGGCGGCAGAAAGGGATATGAACGTACAGCGCAATACGGCGGGTCACGCTATAATTATAGCAGAACCGGCGGCAAAACATTTGAGTATTGATAACGCTGTTGTTATGTTATAATTAATATGGAAATATACATAAGGTGAAAACATGATTTGCCCCGTGTGCCACAAGCTGATGATAATCATCGAGAGCCACGGCATCGAGCTTGACTACTGCACGAGCTGCGAGGGGGTCTGGTTCGACGCCAGCGAGCTGGAACTCTTTCTGGAGGCGGCGAACATGCCGGGGGCGGAGTTTACGCCGGAGGCTTTACTGAAGCTGCCGGAGGTCAAGGAAACGCCGCACGCCCGGAAATGCCCTATCTGCGGAAAAAAGATGCGCGAGGTAGCCGTCAGCAAGCCCCCGATAATCATCGATGTGTGCCACCGCGGCGACGGACTCTGGTTCGACGGCGGCGAGGTCCGCCAGCTGCTAACGCAACTCGCGGCCAAAGAATCGCCATCGGCGGGAGCGTCCGAGCAGGTGATGGCGTTCCTCGGGGACACATTTAAAGCGAAAAAATAAGACAAGAAAAGGAGGGTCTATGATAGCATTGTGGGTAATTCTAGGTATAATAGTGCTTCTTGCCCTTATATTCTGGGGCACCTACAACGGACTGGTCGGCCTGCGTAACCAGGTGAAAAACGCCTGGGCGCAGATAGACGTCCAGCTCAAACGGCGTTTTGACCTCATCCCTAACCTGGTGGAAACGGTCAAGGGATACATGCAATACGAAAGGGCAACCCTCGAAGCGGTCACGCAGGCGCGCAACCTGGCCCAGAAGGCACAGAGCGCCGGCGTCGGGGATAGGGCCAAAGCGGAAGGTGAACTGGGCTCGGCGCTGGCCCGGCTGCTGGCGGTGGTCGAGAGATATCCCGACCTCAAGGCTAACCAGAACTTCCTCGCCCTCCAGGAGCAGCTGACCTCGACGGAGAACAAGATAAGCTTTTCCCGGCAGTTCTATAACGATTCCGTCCTCCGTTACAATAACAAGACCCAGATGTTCCCCTCCAACATCGTCGCCGGGATGACGAACTTCAAGGCCGGGGAGTTCTTCGAGACCGCCGCGCCGGCGGAAAGGGAAGTCCCCAAGGTAAGCTTCCAGCAGCAATAGGCGGTTGTTTATATCCGGGTTGATTGACTCATGTGGGAACAAATAAGGTCCAACCAGATAAGGTCGGCGTTCCTCATCGGCATCATGGGAGCGCTGCTGCTCCTCATCGGCTATCTTCTGGGGCAGACTTTCATGCAAAACGGCATCGGCGGCTTAATTATCGCCCTGGCGATATGGGCGATAATGTTCCTCATCGCCTATTTCCAGGGCGACAGCATCCTGCTTTCCGTATCCGGCGCGAAGAAAATCACCGCCGATGACCACCCTCAGCTTTACAACATCGTCGAAGAGATGAAAATAGCCTCCGGCCTCGAGAGAATGCCCGATATATACATCGTCGACGACCAGGCCATGAACGCCTTCGCCACCGGCCGCTCCAAGGACCATACCGCCGTCACGGTCACTTCCGGCCTGCTCCAGAACCTCAACCGCGACGAACTCCAGGGGGTCATCGGGCATGAGATATCCCATATCAAAAACCGCGACGTGCTTTTAATGTCCCTGGCCGGCGTGCTCCTAGGCACCATCGTTATCCTCGCCTGGTATGGTACACGCATCATGTTCTTCAGCGGGATGGCCGGCCGCCGTTCGAGCAGGTCGTCTGGAGGTGGCCAGGCACAGATAATCGTCCTGGTGGTAGCCCTGGTCCTGATGATTCTGGCGCCCATCGCCGCCCAGCTGCTATACTTCGCCATATCGAGAAAGCGCGAATACCTGGCCGATGCCTCCTCGGCCCTGTACACCAGGTACCCGGAGGGACTGGCCTCGGCGCTGGAAAAGCTGGCCGCCTCGACGAAACAGCTTAAATCCGCCAATAACGCCACCGCACCGATGTACACCATCAACCCGTTCCGCAAGGAAGGCCGGGCGGCCGCCGACCTCACCAGCACGCACCCGCCCATTTCCGAGCGCATCAGGATACTGCGCGCCATGGCCGGCGCTTCCCCGGCCGACTACGAAAGGGCCTACGAGCAGGTGAAACACCAGAAGATTATCCCCCAATCAGTCATGGCAGCCGCCGGCGGCGTGGCGTTGCGAGAGCCTTCCGCCGAAACGGGCGGCGTCGAGGTGGACAAGATACAGCGCACCAGGGAGACATCCGATATGCTGCTGCGCATGAAGAACTATAAAATGGTAACCTGCCCCGCCTGCGGCACCAAGTACAAGATACCGCCGGGCTTCCCGGAATCCAGCATAGTCTGCTCGCGCTGCGGCCGGACCGTGAAAATCCCGTAGGCAACACCGCAATTTCAAAGGAGACCGTACGATGGCCGTAAAGAAGAAGGACTACGCCATATTCGAGAGGTTCAAGTTCGAGCGCAAACCCGTGGGGATAAAGTATTCCCTGGGCAGGCCGGACGGCATCAAGTCGAAAGGCAAGCTCCTGGCGATTTGCGAACTTATCAACGAGGCACAGACCGGCAGGCCGTTTTACGTCACCGGGGAAAACATACAGTGCGGCGGCGTGGTCATGGGAATGCAGGAATACCCTCCCATCATGTACAGCGGGCAGCTCGGCCCCATGTTCTCCATGTTCAAGACGCCCGGCGCCAACCGGAGGATATATGACTACGTTCCCCACCTCCCCAAGGACTCCGTTAAATACGTGTCCTGCGCGCGGGTCGACCAGATGGACTTCGAGCCGGACCTGCTTATTTTCACCGCCAGCGTCCCCCAGGCGGAAATAATACTGCGTGCCAGCAGCTTTTCCGACGGCAAGATGTGGCACGCCAAAGGCAGCACCTGCCTTGCCTGCGCCTGGATATTCGCGCACCCGTACCTCAGCGGCGAGATGAACTACACCATCAGCGGCCTGGGCTACAGCATGAAGGCCAGGAGGGCGCTTACCGAAGGGCTTATTATCATCACCTTCCCCTTCGACGCCGTTTCCTCTCTAATTGAGAACCTCAACGACATGGAATGGGAGCCTTACTGGTTCAACCTGGGGAGAGACGGCTTTGTCGAAGAAGTCCAGAAGAGGGAAAAGGAGCTGACAAAGAGACTTGCCCTGGACTTCGTCCAGACCACCAGGACACTGAAAAAGAAAAAATAAGCCGCCGGTCTTTCCGCAACTACTTGAAGGCGTAAAACACGCCGTCTTCCGAGCCGACGTACACCACGCCGTCCACCACCGCGGGAGACGAAGTAATTCTATCCCCGGTCTGATAGTCCCAAAGCCTGGCGCCGGTCGCCCTGTCCAGAGCATACAGGTGGCCGTCGTAACTGCCGAAATAGACGGCGGTAGAGGTTACCGCAGGCGAAGACACAATCCAGTCCGAGGCCGGAAATTGCCAGTTAACTTGCCTCTCCTCCAGGTGCATGGACATAATGATGTTATCCGAGGCCAGATATATGTTGCCGTCAAGGATAGCCGGAGAAGAACTCACCTTTTTCCCGAACCCCAGCGAATACGACCACAGAAAACCGGACGGGACCGGCGGTTTCGGAGCGATGCCATACACATAGAGAACTCTCCAGTAGACGGACAATTTGTTTTCAAGAAGCCAGTTCCTGGCCTTGGTATCAATCGCGATGAGGTGACCGGCGGTGGTGACATAGGCGGTGCCATCGTATATGGCGGGAGACGAGACGATGGCGATCCCTAGCTGGAATTCAAGACGATGCCTTCCGTTCTCCGCGTTGAGAGCATAAAAGGCGCCATCCATTGAACCGACAACCACGATGCCATCCGTGACAACCGGAGAAGATATCACGAAGTTTTCCGCCTGAAGGTTCCAGACCTCTTTACCCGTCCGGGTATCCACGGCATAGAGATGATAATCATCAGAACCGACATACACGATGCCGTCAGCCACCGCGGGCGAAGACCTTACGGGATACTTCGCATAGAAACGCCAGAGTTCGGTACCGGTAGCGGCGTCCAGGGCGTAGAGGTTACCGTCGTTGGAGCCGCAATAGACCACTCCGTCGACCACCGCTGGCGAGGACTCAACCCAGCTGCCCGTCTCGAACGACCAGATTTGCTGCCCGGTCTCAGCATCAAGGGCATACAGATAGTGGTCGCGCGACCCGAAGTAAACAACGCCGTTGACTACCGCCGGTGACGAATGGATGGCATCGCCGGCGCTAAAGCTCCACTTAAGCGTACCATTCGGCGAGATATCCTCAGAGCCGGCGCTGCCGGTGTTGGCCTGGTCATAACGAAACACGGGCCAGTCCCCGTTCTGCGGCGCGGATTCCAGCCCTTTCGAGACGCCGAACATGATGTTGGTGAAATGGTAGAGAACAAGAAAGAGGACAAAGAGAGCGATAACACCGATAATCGAGAATATGATAATCCTGCGGCGCTTGACAATCGCCTGATGGCGGCGGTCCAGGTCCTCACGGCGCACTATCCCCTCAATATCGAACATCTCGGGCATATAAAAATATTAACGCCTGAACGTATAGAGTGTCAAACCAACGCGGGAAAGAACAGCAAATAAAGGAGTAATCACCGGGTCCGCCGCAAAGGGTTCAGGACTTCTTGAGGGCGGCTACATCCAGGTTGTGCTCCCAGGGGCTCCGGGAAACGTGCATCACCACGAACGTGGTGGTCCTGACGATGTCCGGGATATTGGCGATGACGTTCTTGACGAACTCATCGAATTCGGAGGGCACATGAAAAAGGAAAATCCCGATGATATCATAGGTGCCCGTGCAGCCGCAGAGATAGTATACGTTGGGGCTCTCTATCAACATCTGCTCGACTTTTTCAGCGGTGCCCACTTTTACCTCGACGCACATGATGCACATAAAGTTGAGTCCCAGTTTCTCCGGGTTGGGCACGGCGCTGATTTTCATCGCACTGCTTTTTGCCAGGCTTTTGACCCGGTTGCGCACCGTCCCCTCGGACACCTTTAGCTTGCGGCCTATTTCGCGGAAGCTCTGGCGGGCATCTTCCTGGAGTTCCTCGATTATCTTCTGTCCGAGCTCGTCAAGCATCACGCACCTCCTGAACGGGAATAAATCGATTAATCGGAATAACTATACGCAATTTCACAGAAAAAAGCAAGCGGCGGGGTTGTTTGCGCAAGAAAAGGGGAATCACTGCGAACATACCCTCAGAGTGCGTATAGAACGGAGGACGCAGGCGGCTCACCGGATATGGTTACCTCCGCCCTGCCGTTGAGGAGATATAACAGGGCGTCAAAGGGCGCGGTCTGGATATCAAGCTATCATCGTTCATCCCGGTCTTCCTTATGACGGAACGTCCCGACAACGTTGATTCATCTCTCCGCGCGGCGGTAATCTCTAAGGCTTTTTCTCCGGAGGGGGCGGCGGGGGCATCTTGGGCGGCAGGCCCTGCTTCGTCTGCAGGGGCTTGCAGATAATCTCGGTGATATGGAGTTCGGCGAGTCGCGTTGAGGGGGCAGCGATAGCGACCACGGCGGTATCCGAGCCGCGGCCGGAACCCGCTACGACCACCACCTCCTCGCCGGGTTCTACTTTGCCGCCGTCCACCGCCATCAACAGGATTTCCACGCAGACCTTCATCCCCTGGCAGAAGGTGCGCAGGAGGCTCGCCAGCATGGTAGGAGCGCTGTTCCCGTAAAGACCATCGGTATGGAAAAGCATCGTGCCGAAGTGCACCGCGTGGCCCTTTTTGGTAAGGTCGGCGACCAGCTCCTGAGGGAACCGCTGCGCGAACATAAAGCCGTACTGATGGGGCACCACCACCATCTTCTCGATAGCGCTTTTAGCCCAGAGCCTGGCGGCAAGCCTGGCCGTTTCACCGGTAGTCGAAGCGAGGACGGCTTTATTAATACCGCGGGCTTCAGCCCTCTCCGCCGCCAGTTTAAGCGTCGTCTCGGTGTTGACCGGACCCGGCTCTTCAAAATAGACAATCTTATCTTCCAAGGCAACCTCCTTACCGGGAGACATCCATATAATAATTCTATCAGCCAGACCTGAGAACGTGCAAATAAGACAAGAGCAACGGATACCGCCGTTCTATTCTAGTATAACGGTCACCCCTCTTTGTTCAAGCTGGGGTATATAGTCGTCCAGAGATTCAGGGGATAAAGGATTTCCCGTCAAACTCACCGTATCCCCGTCAGAGATTCCGCTGTTATCCACCAGGGGCTGCACATTATTGATATAGTTATAGTCCATATCAAGGATGAGCAGGTTGGGAAGCGAGGACAGCGCGGAAATGTCGCTTATCTGGTTCGACACGAGGTTAACATTAATCAGGTTAACGAGGTTTGAAAGGGGAGAGATGTCCTTGATATGGTTATCCGGCATGGAAAGCGTGGTCAGGTTGGTGAGTGAAGCCAGAGGTGTAATATCGCTTATCTGGTTCCCCCACGCGTGGAGCTGGTCCAGGTTGGTGAGAGAGGAGAGGGGTGAAATATCGCTTACATTATTGCCGCCAATGTTAAGGAATTTCAGGTAAGTTAAAGAGGCAAGAGCGGAAACATCACTGAACAAGTTCCCATTCAAATAAAGATGATGAACGTTTATACAATGCTCGATGCCGGTAAGGTCGGTGATACCCCGCATGCTGGCGTCCAGGTCCCTGAGACCGGCCAGGTCGGCCATCGTTATCTCCTCACTGCTTGACTTACCCAGGGCGGCCCTGACAGCCATCTCCAGATTTTCATCGGGGAATATCGCCGCAGGTGTTATCACCGGTGATGGAGCAGGGGTCGGTTCGGGCTGGGCGGTTTCTTCGGGGGCCGCCGAAGGAGAAGGAGCAATATCAGTAGTACCCGGCATCGTAGCAGCAGCATCCGGTGACGCAGCGGGTCCGGGCTGGTTAAGGAAGACCACCCATACCACGATGACGACAACAGCTAACACTGCTATAGAGGCCGCTATCGTCACCGGCCTGAACCACCTTCTCCGCTTTTCAGCTTCTCCGGCGGCGACCGGTTTAGCTTCAGTTTGCCCGGTCTGTAACGCCGGCTCCCTGCCTGCCTCCGGCGCCCCGCCGCCTCTCAGCTCGCCCAGGGTAGCAAGAATCTGAGCAATCCGCGTTTCATCAGCCTTTGAACCAGGCTGAACATTCAGGGCTTCGAGGCCTTTGATAATGCGCGGGAGCACGCCTGAAACACCTTCCGACGGAATACTGATTGAGGTGGCGGCACCGATAGCCTCCCGCCATTCCGGCTGGCGGTTTTGAAACTCGATGTGTCTGATACCCCGGAGTATCGGGATAAATTCTACGCCGCTTTCGTGCGCCCGGACGACTTCTTTAGTCACCTGACGAGAGCCGACGGAATGCGGCGATATCACCACCACCATTACTTTAGCCTGCTCGACGGCCTGCCCCGTCTGTATCAGGTAGGAAGTCCCCGGAATACTGTCAACTTCATAGCACCACGTTTTGTAGCCCGCCTGTTCCAGGCCGAGGGCAATCTCCAGGGCTACGTCAGCATCTTCTTCTACATGAGAGATGAAAATATCATTCATCAGCCTTCCTCCCGCTAAACTCCCGCGTACCCTCCCGGGTCAACCTGGCCATGGTATACCCGGCTTTTTTAAGAACCCCGGGAATTCCCCTCACCATGATACGGTCTTTCTCCTGCTCATCATAAGGAAGAGCCTGCCATGATACAAGTCTTTATGCAGCTTCTTAGCTTTGTTGATTGTCCTGCCACGTTTCCAGCCCGTCTCCGGTCTTTACGGCCGGTATCCAAGGGCACCACGAAGTCGTATCTGATTATATTATCTCCGCCACCGCTCTATCAAGACATCAGCTTCTCCATCGCCAAAATGCTCCCGGAGAGTTGCCTGTCATTTGACTTGACCATAGACTTCTGGTAGGATTGATTTCCCAACAGGTTGACAAGTCTGCCGGCCAGAAGCCGTCGACTTAAAGTTCAGTATTGTAAGAATAGTGTATAATCTGCATTAACATGATGGTAAAAAACATCATCGTTTGTATAGCATCTGTATCTCTAGTATTCGTGTCGATTCTGGCGATGAACAACATCGTCCGGGCAAGCGACGACTTTTCACTAAGGCTGATACTGGATGGTGAGGATACCCCGGAAGGGGAAACCGTGACCATCGACCCCCTGGAGTTTTTGAAAGTAGAGCTCCGGATTAACGATGTCACCAGGGATGTAATTTTGCAGAAGTTTTCCGTGTCAATAATCCTGGCAGAACAGGAAATATCAGTTCGGAGTATAGACCTCGGCAATTACTATTTAGCCGCAGGTGAAAGCTACAGAAACGAGATAATGATTGATATCGGGGAGGTATTCACGTACGACGGCCGTCCTTTGGCTACCGGGATATATCGCGGTCAACTAAAGCTGGAATACACCATGGGCGGACAGGAAAAAGCCCGGAGCCAATGGAACTATATTCATATTTCCGGCAATCCGTTAAGCACACCGGCAGGAGCCGCCGGGGTTGTGGTCGGTGCGGGGACATTGGCCGCTATCCTATTATTTGTAAGGTCGTTGACTGCCCCCTCAATACCGAGAGGAGCTATCCTGCCTTCATCTGTATCAATCAAACCCCAAACGCTTCTTCGTGAGCTGGCTATGGACCGGCTTGAGCCTACGGCGCGCGGCCGCGTGACAGGAAGTATTGTCAGCGCTGCAAGGAAAGCAATTGTAAAGGGAAAATGCCCCATTTGCGAAACTCGCCTTAAACACGGGTACTGTTACACATGCCAGAAATCTGCCAAAGACACGCGGCGGGAATACACCGCCAAACTCAAGGATTTAACGCTGCAAACCGCGCGGCTGATTAATGACGGCCAGATAACCACTCTCGATGACCTCTGTAAAAAACTAAATATCAACCGTAGATTGGGCTCCGATGTAATTGCCACGCTGGCTCATGCCAAACTGGTCAAGGTTAAGGGACTGGCCCGTAAGTTAATGGGCAAAGCTGTCACGGCGGGAATAGGCACCGGACTATCTATCATTATCTGGGTTACCATCGGCGGGTTGGCTTTCCTGAGTACCACAGCGCTGGTTATAATCCTGATAGCCTCGGTCGTTATCCCCCTGGTTGTGACCAAGAGCCTGCAGCTTAAGGCCAGACACGACATCAGAAAAAGTCAATAATAGGACTTGACCAGACGACCAAGGGCTTATGAGACTACCGATTAGTAGAGACGCATAACACTACTTTATAAATGTCTGTTTGCTAATCTCTTGTCTTCGTACGATAGCCGTCGTGGTGGCTGCGAAGAGCGTGCTTTTTTATCCGGCACCGGCCTGGTGTAATCAAAGCCTTGAAGCTTCAGGCGCTCAAGCGGCGTGTCAAGGAGCTGTTCAATAGCACGTATTTTATTAGCATCAGCACTGGTCACAAAAGTAAGAGCATCGCCATTTTTATCGACTCTTCCGGTACGGCCGATGCGGTGGATATAGTCATCCGTACTCTTGGGCATATCGTAATTGATGACGTGGGAAATCCGTAAGACATCAATGCCGCGGGAGGCGATATCGGTAGCCACCAATATTTTTATCGAACCGGTGCGGAAGCCTTCGAGCGCAGCCTGACGCCGGTGCTGCGGCAAGTTTCCCTGGAGTGAAGTCACCCGGTAGCCTGCTCTTACCAGTTGCTGGGCTACACGTTCAGCGCGGTCTTTGGTGCGGGTAAAAACAAGCACCGAATCCGTTTTGGTTTTCCGGAGAATCTCTTTAAGGAGAGCCGTCTTTAAGTGCGGTTGTACGGGATACAAGGCATGCGATACGGTTTTCGCCGGCAGCTGTCGGTCGATTTGCACATTAACCGGGTCGTGCAGGATTTCCCGCGCCAGACGCCAGATATTTTCCGGCATGGTGGCGGAGAAAAGCAGGGTCTGCCGCCGGTTCATGATGCAGGCTAAAATGTTATGTATATCGGGTAAAAAACCCATGTCAAACATGCGGTCGGCTTCATCGATAACGAGGATTTCCAGGTCTGACAAACTGACCGTACCTTTCCAGAGAAAGTCCAGCAAGCGGCCCGGGCAGGCCACGACAATTTCAGCACCG
>CAYTZI010000004.1:0-5935 GCA_964442335.1 uncultured Dehalococcoidaceae bacterium
GTTCGGTACATTCAATTTTAGGGACTAATAGTCCAGCCAATGAACTACCTCCTTTAGGTTGTGCTATCGCGAGTAGTACTCGATAACCGCCTTGCCGTCGAACCGGGAATCTATCTGGTCCGGAGTCGGCAGCGAGACGACCTGTCCGGTCAGCGTCTGCCGGTCCAGGCTCAGCCAGTTGAGGACCGTCTTCGACTCTATTTCCGCGGCTACCGTTTTATAGTATTCGGTGTTCTTGCTGCCTTCCCGCCAGGCGATGGTATCGCCTTCTTTTACCAGGGCGGACGGAATGTTGGTCTTGCGACCGTTCAGCAGGATATGCCCGTGCCGTACGAGCTGGCGCGCCTGCGGGCGCGAATCGGCGAAGCCGAGCCTGTAGACGACGTTATCGAGCCGGCGCTCCAGCAGCACGAGGAGATTTTCGCCGGTGATGCCGGTCTGCTTCTCGGCCAGCCGGAAGGTCTTTTTGAACTGCCTTTCCAGGGTGCCGTAGGTATAGCGGGCTTTCTGCTTCTCGCGTAGCTGTAGAGCGCGGTCGGAGAACCGCCGCCGCCTCCTGCTTATAGCGGCCTGCCCCGGCGCTTTCGGCCTTTTATCAACAGCGCATTTGGGCGAAAAGCATCGCGCCCCCTTGAGGAAGAGTTTTTCGCCGCTGCGCCGGCACAATCGACAGACCGGTCCGGTATATCTTGCCATATCTACCTCTTCTAGACCCTTCTCCTCTTGGGAGGGCGGCACCCGGCGTGGGGTATCGGCGTTACGTCCCGGATGCCGGTAATATACAGTCCTGAGCCCTGAAGCGAGCGTATCGCCGCCTCGCGGCCGCTGCCCGGTCCCTTGATAAGCACTTCCACCTGGCGCAGGCCGTGCACCATGGCCTTGCGGGCGGCATCGCGGGCGGCCATCTGGGCCGCGTAGGGCGTACCCTTGCGGGAGCCTTTAAAGCCGGCCGTGCCGGAGCTGCCCCACCCCAGGGCGTTCCCCTGCGGGTCGGTGAGTGTGACGATGGTATTGTTAAAGCTGGACTGAATGTAAGCCCTGCCCGCGGGTACCGCCTTACGTTCACGCTTCCTGGCTTTGGGTTTCTTTTTCTGTGGCAACCTTTCCTCCTTTAATGGTTCAGCGGACTACTTCTTGGTGGCGCCGCGCTTCTGGCCGCGGCCGGCGACTGTCTTGCGGGAGCCGCGCTTGGTGCGGGCGTTGGTCCGCGTTCTCTGTCCTCTCGCCGGCAGGCCGTGGCGGTGCCTGAGCCCGCGGTAGCTGCCGATTTCTACCAGGCGTTTGATATTAAAGTTGACCTCTTTCCTCAGCTCCCCCTCGACCCGGTACTGCTTATCGATAATCTCGCGGAGCTTGTTGACCTCTTCCTCGGTGAGGTCTTTTACCTTGATATCCGGCTGGATGGAGGCCTTGTCCAGTATGGTCCGGCTCAGCGATGGGCCGATGCCGTAAATATACTGTAACGAGACCCATGCCTGCTTGTTTACCGGTATGTCTATTCCCGCGATGCGTGGCATATATTCCCTCCTGGTCCAATCCTCTTTGAGTCATTCTCTGGAGTCACGGTTCACTCTTTCAGAATGACGAATATTCATTAGCCCTGCCTCTGCTTGTGCTTGGGGTTGGTGCAGATGATGCGGACGACGCCTCGCCGCCGCACCACCCGGCATTTTTCACATCTTACTTTTACCGAAGCTTTTACTTTCATTTTCTTGCCTTTTTCAGGTCGTTGACCAACCGCTCATGGTGAGCTTGTCGAACCATGCCCTTCGACGGGCTCGGGGCGAGCGGATTTGTTTTTTAAGACTACTCCTAAATATTTTATTACTTGAGCCGGTAGGTTATTCTACCACGTTTGAGGTCGTATGGCGAAAGCTCGATCAGCACCTTATCGCCGGGCAGGACGCGGATGTAGTGCATCCTAATCTTGCCCGAGATATGGGCCAGCACCTCGTGCTTGTTGGGAAGCTCGACGCGGAACATGGCATTGGGCAGCGCCTCGATGACCGTTCCTTCGACCTCGATAGCTTCTTTTTTAGCCATACATCTCCCCGGTCAGTATCTCCGGTTTACCATCATTGATTGCAATCGTATGCTCAAAATGCGCCGCCAGGCTGCCGTCGGCGGTGTGGACCGTCCAGTTATCATCAGCGACCCGTGTTCGCCAGCCCCCGGCGGTCAGCATCGGCTCCAGCGCTAAGGTCATGCCGCTTTTCAGGAGAGGCCCTGTCCCCGGCTTTAACCCGTAGGGCGGCTCTGTGCAGTTGGGTATCTGCGGGTCCTCGTGCATCTGCCTGCCGATGCCGTGGCCGGTATACTCCCGCACCACCGAAAATCCCTTGGACGCCGCATATTTTTCTACCGCCGCCGATATATCGCCCAGCCTCGCTCCGTCGCGGGCGGCGGCGATGGCGCCTCTCAGGGCGCCTTTGGTGGCCTCGATAAGCTTTAAAGCTTTACCGTTTACCCTGCCGCAGGGGACGGTCAGGGCGGCGTCTCCGTGAAAGCCATTGTAAATAACCCCGAAATCGATGGAGACGATATCGCCTTCGCGTAATACGCGTTCCCCGGGAATCCCGTGCACGATTTCGTCATTGACGGACACGCAAACGGAGGCCGGATAGCCGTGATAGCCCAGGAACGAGGACTCGGCCCCCGCCTTCTTAAGCTCCTTTACGGCGATGGCGTCCATTTCTTTCGTTTTCAGGCCCGGTTCGACGCTGTCGGCAAGTTTCTTTAGAATCTCCGCTAGAATAGCCCCTGCCTGCCTCATGGCGGCGATTTCCTCGGCGGACTTCACATAAATGCCGCTGTGGCGATGAGATTGCTCCTGAATCTTATCGCTGCCGGGCTCTGTTCTATTTTCCGCAAATAGTCTCGTCATGGCGCTATTCAGCTAAAGCGGCGGTTATCCGGCGGTTCACCTCGTCCGCGCCGCTCTCGCCGTTAATCTCCAGCAGCTTTCCCTCTTTTTTATAATAATCAATCAGCGGAGTCGTCTCCGCGAAGTATACTTTAAGCCGTTTCTTGACCGTCTCCGGATTATCGTCGGCGCGCTGGTAGAGCTCGCCGCCGCAGCGGTCGCATATACCCTTTATTTTCGGCGGGTTGTCCACCTCGTGGTAGGGCGCCTGGCAGTTGCGGCATATCCAGCGGCCGCCCAGCCTCTTTAAAAGCTCTCCCTCCGGGACCTTTATGAAGACAACCTTTTCGATGGCTTTATTCTGCTCCGCGAGGGCCTTATCCAGAGCTTTCGCCTGCCCGATATTCCTAGGGAAGCCATCGAGTATCGCCCCGTTTTCAACGTCCGGCGCCGATAACCTGTCCATCACCATGCGGATGGTTATATCGTCGGGGACAAGCTGTCCCTTCTCCATAAAGGCTTTGGCCTTTTCCCCCAGCTCCGTACCCTCCCGGAGTGCCTGGCGAAAAAGGTCGCCTGAGGCTACCTGCACCAGCTTGAGCTTCCCGGCCAGCATTACGGCCTGGGTGCCTTTCCCCGCCCCCGGAGCCCCCAATAAAATAATATACACCTTCGCCCCTATTTAATAAAGCCTTCGTAGCGCCGCATCACCAGCTGCGCCTCGAGCTGTTTCATCGTGTCGAGCACCACGCCCACGACAATCAACATGCCCAGCGAGGAAAGCTGTATCTGCTGCACGTTGCTGATGGTCTGCGCCAGGAACGGCATCACCGCCACAAAAGCCAGGAACAGCGCTCCGGCCCAGGTAATACGGTTGATGACGCCGCTGAGGTAGGCGGCGGTGTTCTTGCCGGGCCGTATGCCGGGGATGAACCCTCCCTGTCTCTGCAGCGTGCCGGGCAGGTCCTGCTGCTGATAGGTGACCATGGTGTAGAAGAAGGTGAAAGCCACCGATAGAATGAAAAACAGTATCCAGTAAAACCCACCGGGGGAGGTAGTGGGGGTAAACCACCGGTAGATGGTGTCCGCTATTCCCGGCTGTCCCTGCTTGATGAAATAGCTGGCGACGATGCCGGGGAAAATCACCACGGACATCGAGAAGATTAGCGGTATCATGCCGGCGGCGTTGACCCTCATGGGGATATGGGTGGAGCCGGACTGCCGGTACATGCGGCCGCCGCGGAAAACGCTGCGGGCATACTGTACCGGTATGCGGCGGTGCGCCTCGGTGAAAATGACGATGAGGATGATTGTGGCCAGCGTAATCACCAGATAAACAGCCAGCCCCATGAGATTGCTTCTGGCGAGGAAGGCCTGCTGGACAAGCTGCGGGTACCCGGCCACGATGCCCCCGAAAATGATAATCGAAATACCGTTGCCGATGCCGTACTCGGTGATAAGCTCGCCGAGCCAGACCAGGAAGACGGTGCCGGCAATCAGTGAGACAACGATAGCGGCGGTAGCGAGCGGGTCGGCTCCGCTGACCGCGCCCGCGCGCTGAAGCAGGACGAGCTGTCCGTAGCCGGAAAGTCCAGCCAAGGGGATGGTGAGCCAGTGGGTGATGACATTGATTTTATTCCTGCCGCTCTCGCCTTCCTGCGAAAGCGCCTGTAGCCTGGGGATAATCGGCACCATCAGAATCATAATGATTGAAGCGGTAATATACGGGTATACGCCCATCGAGGCCACGCTGAACTGCCTCATGGCGCCGCCGCTGAAAAGGTCGAGCATGCCCAGCAGGGCGTTGCTCTCGAAGAGACTCCGCAGCGCTTCGAGGTTCACGCCCGGCAGCGGCACGTGGGCGATGAAGCGGAAAACTACCAGAATGCCTAAGGTAATCAGGATGCGCCGGCGCAGGTCGGGCAGGGAGAAGGCGTCGAGCATGGCCTGGAGCAGTCTGGGTCTACTTTGCCTTTGCCGCACGCGCCACCTCCTCGACCTTGCCTCCGGCCGCTTCTATTTTCGCCCTGGCCGGAGCTGAAAACCTGTGCGCCCGTACCGTAAGGGCGCGGTCGATATCGCCGTCGCCCAGCACTTTAACGGGGCTGTTCAAATTCTTGATAATGCCGGCCGCCAGCATTGTTTCGGGGGTCACTTCGCTGCCGGCCTCAAAGGCATTGAGCGCGCCGACTTTAACGATGCTGAATTCCTTCCGGAAGATGTTGGTAAAGCCGCGCTTCCTGGGCAGTCGTTTTATAAGTGGAAGCTGCCCGCCCTCAAAGCCGGGGCGCATCTTATAGCCGGCGCGGGACTTCTGTCCCTTGGAGCCGCGCCCCGAGTAGGTGCCGTGTCCGCTGCCGAGGCCGCGGCCCACGCGCTTGGCGGCGCGCCTTGAGCCGGGCGCCGGGGCGATGCTATTCTGTCTGACCAACTTCTTCCTCCACTTTAACCAGGTGTCTCACCTTGTTAATCATGCCCCGCAGGGAGCTCGTGTCCTCGTGGACGATGCTTTCATGAAGACGGTGAAAACCGAGCGACCGCAGGGTGTTCCGCTGCGTCATATCGTAGCCGATATCGCTTTTAATCCAGGTGATGCGCAGTTTACTCAACGGCGGGCACCTCCGCGGCGGTTACGTTGGCTTTACGTCTGGCAATCACTTCCTGCGGTATTTTCAGCTGGCTGAGGGCCTTGATGGTAGCTTTGGCGACGTTAATGTGATTGGACGAGCCGAGCGATTTCGTCAGGATGTCCTTGACGCCGCAGGCTTCGAGCACCGCCCTTACGCTGCCGCCGGCGATAACGCCGGTGCCCGGCATCGCGGGCTTGAGCAGGACCGTAGCCGCCCCGAAGCTTACCTCTATCTGGTGCGGGATGGTGCTGCCGGTCAGAGGGACCTTGATGAGATTTTTACGCGCCTGGGCGCCGCCCTTGCTTATGGCAGTGGGCACCTCGTTGGCTTTACCGATGCCGACCCCTACATGCCCCGCCCCGTCGCCGGTGACCACCAGGGCGCTGAAGCGCAGGCGTTTGCCGCCCTTCATCACCTTGGCGACGCGGTTGACGGTGACGAG
>CAYTZI010000004.1:5945-33551 GCA_964442335.1 uncultured Dehalococcoidaceae bacterium
AATCCTGCTTAATGGTTCCTTCATCTCCTGCCATACCCTCTCTTAGAACTGGAGTCCGCCCTTCCGGGCAGCCTCCGCCAGCGCCTTGACGCGGCCGTGATACTTCGAACCGCCGCGGTCGAAGGCGACCTGTTTTATGCCTTTTTCGACGGCGCGTTTCGCCAGCAGAGCACCGACCATTTCGGCGCGACCGCTCTTGTTCTTCTTTTTAGAGTCGCCGGTAATCTCCGCGTCGAGCGTCGAGGCGGTGACCAGCGTATGCCCCCGGCTGTCATCAATCACCTGCGCGTATATATGGTTCAAGCTGCGGAAAACGCTTAGGCGCGGCCTTTCGGCGGTGCCGCTGACTTTCTGCCTGACACGGACATGCCTTCTTTCTCTGGCTGCGACGCTGGTGGACCTGCTCATGCTGCTTTCCTGCCTACTACCTTGCCGGCTTTACCGGGTTTCAGGCGGACGACCTCGCCCGAATACCTGATTCCCTTGCCTTTATAATGGTCCGGCGGACGGAGCGCGCGTATTTCCGCCGCCATCTCGCCGACGATTTCTTTATTGATGCCGCTGACCTTTATCTTGTTGATGCCCTCCACGGCCAGCGTGACGCCCGGCGCGGCCTTGACCTCCACCGGCTGTGAATAGCCGACGCGTACAACGACCTTATCGCCGGTCTTCTCGGCGCGGTAGCCCACGCCCACTATCTCCAGTGTCTTTTCAAAGCCTCTGGACACCCCCTCCACCATGTTCGCCACCAGCGCCCGCGTCAGCCCGTGGAAAGCCATGTGCTTGTGGCTGTCGCTGGGCCTGGAGACGGTAATCTTGCCGTCCTCCAGCTTGACGGTTACCTCCCCGGGGAGGGTGCGGCTCAGCTCGCCCTTGGGACCCTTGACGGTGATGTCCCTGCCTTTAATATCCACCGTCACTCCGGGCGGTATCACGATCGGCATTTTACCTATTCTGGACATTCTTAAAACCTACCAAACATAGCATAATATCTCGCCGCCGGTCCCCTGTTTCCACGCCTCCTGCCCCGTCTTCAGGCCCTTTGACGTGGACAGTATGGATACGCCTAGACCGCCGTAGACGCGCGGGATTTCATTTTTCCCGGCGTATATCCTCAGCCCCGGCTTGCTGACGCGCTTGAGTCCCTGAATGGCGGACCTGTTGTTTTCCATGTACCTGAGCTGGATTTTTATCGTGCGGTGCGGCTTGCCGCGGACGACCTCGTAGTCGGTGATAAAGCCCTCTTCCTTGAGAATCTTGGCAAGGGCGAGCTTCATCCGTGAGGACGGCACGAGAACGCTATCGTGTCGCACCATAATGGCGTTGCGTATCCGGGTCAGCATATCAGCGATGGGGTCGGTGACTATCATACCTGTCATTTTCCTTTTTTAACTTACCAGCTTGATTTTCTTACTCCCGGGAGCTGTGCCTCCAGCGCCAGTTTCCGGAAGCAAATCCGGCAGATGCCGAACTTGCGTATATAAGCGCGGGGCCGCCCGCATATCTGGCACCGGTTATGCTGGCGCACCGCGTATTTCGGTGTACGCTTCGATTTTAATACCATTGCTTTTTTAGCCATGTTTAGCTCTCTCCATCCCTGGCAAAAGGCATTCCCATAAGCTCGAGGAGGCGCCTGCCGTCTTCATCATTACGGGCCGTGGTGATGATTGAGACTTGCAGGCCGCGCACCTTATCGATTTTGTCATACTCGATTTCTGGAAAGAGTATCTGCTCCTTGAACCCCAGGCTGTAGTTGCCGCGGCCGTCGAAGGAGTCCGCCGAGACGCCCTGGAAATCATGCATGCGGGGCAGCACGGCGTTGACCAGCTTATCGAAGAAATCGTACATGCGCTCGCCACGCAGCGTCACCATCAGGCCTATCGGCATTCCCGTTCTCAGCTTGAAGGCGGCGATTGACTTCTTGGAGCGGGTGATGACCACGTGCTGCCCGGCGATGGTCTGGAGGTCCGCCTGCGCCGTTTCCAGCGCCTTGGCGTTGGCGATGGCCTCGCCCAGGCCTATATTGAGCACGATTTTTTCAAGTCGCGGCACCTGCATGACGTTCTTGAACCCGCCGGCCTCCATCAGCCGGGGCACGACCTCTTCACGGTATTTTTCCTTGAGTCTGGACATCTATTCAACCACCTCGCGGCAGGCCAGGCAGAACCTTACCACCCTGCCGTCTTCGAGCTTCTTATAGCCGACGCGCGCCGGCTTGTTGCACTTGGCGCAAATCAGCATCACGTTGGATACGTCGAGCGGCGCTTCGAGGTCGATGATGCCGGCCTGTCTGGCGGCGCCCCTGGCTTTGGAGTGCTTTTTGATAAAGTTCACCCCTTCCACGATTACCTGCTGTTTGCGGGGATAGGCGAAGCGCACCTTGCCCTTTTTCCCCCTGTCTTTGCCGGCGATTACCAGCACCGTATCATCTTTGTGTATTTTCATAATCTATATGACCTCTGGCGCGAGCGAAATAATCTTGGTGTATTGTTTATCGCGCAGCTCGCGGGCTACCGGCCCGAAGATGCGCGTCCCCTTGGGATTGTTTTTATCGCTCAAAATGATGGCGGCGTTCTCGTCAAACTTGATGTAGGAGCCGTCCGGCCGGCGGTAGGGGTGGGCCGTGCGTATGATGACCGCCCTCACCACGTCGCCTTTCCTGGTGGCGGCGTTGGGTATGGCCTTTTTCACCGAGGCGACTATCGTGTCGCCGATATAGGCGTATTTCCGCCGCGTGCCGCCGAGCACGTTGATGCACATAATTTCCCGCGCCCCGGAATTATCCGCCACTCTGAGTCTGCTCTGCATCTGAATCATGTTTTTTCACCAGAACCTAGTTCGTGATTTCCTCCGGCTTTATTTCCGCCACCTCTCCCTTAACGACTACCTCCACGACGCGCCATCGCTTCAGTCTGGAGAGCGGGCGTGTTTCCTCGATTCTAACCGTATCGCCCAGCTTTGCCAGTCTCTTTTCATCGTGGGCGTAGTATTTCGCCGTCCTCCGGATGGTCTTCTTATAAAGCGGGTGTTTTTTGGGCGTATCCACGGCGACGATAACGGTCTTGGCCATCTTGTCCCCGATGACTTCACCCACTCTTGTTTTGCGTCTTTTTTCTGCCATATTTCTCCCGACCTACCTTATCCCGAGCTCTCTTTCCGTGAGCAAGGTGTTCAGTATGGCTATCTTCTTTTTAACCCTCCGCACCTCGCGGTGGTTCACCAGCTGCTTGGTGGTAAGGCGAAAGCGCAGGTTAAAAAGCTCCTGGCGCGATTCTTCCAGCTCCTTTTTCATATCGTCGACGGTGAGGTCGCGGAACTCTTTTATTTTCGCCATCTTACATCCTTATTTTGCCACTTCTGCCGGCGCGGCGGCGGACTCCTTTAAAATAAAGCGGGTCTTGAGGGGCAGCTTGTGAGAGGCCAGGCGTATCGCTTCCCTGGCGATGCTTTCCCCCACCCCGGCCATCTCGAACATCACCCTGCCCGTCCTGACAACGGCGACCCAGTGGTCGGTGAGGCCTTTGCCGCTGCCCATGCGTGTTTCCGCCGGTTTCTTGGTGACCGGCTTGTCCGGGAAGACGCGTATCCAGACCTTGCCGCCGCGGCGGATATGGCGGGTCATGGCGCGGCGGGCGGCCTCTATCTGCGCGGCTGTTACCCACGCGGACTCGAGAGCTTGGAGACCGTAATCGCCGAAGTCGAGCGTGTTGCCGGCGCTGGCCTTTCCGCGGCGGCGCCCCCGCTGGGATTTGCGATATTTTACACGTTTAGGCTGCTGCATGACTGGTGCCCCTTACTTCTCCTCGCCCTTTGACCTGGTTGTCTTTTTTTCTGGCGCCGGTTCCTTCGCCTCGGCCGCAGCCGCTTTCTTGCGGGTCTTTTTCGGCGCGGGTTCTTCTGTAACTTTGGCTATTTCAGCCTCGACCTCTTTCACGGCTTTTTTGGCCTTCGGCTTTGCCGCCTCTTTTGCTTCCTTCACGGTCGGCGCTGCTTTAGCGGTTTTTACCGGTTTTTCTTTAGGTGCGGGTGCCGGCGCGGCTTTAGCTGCCGTTTTGGCCGTTTTCTCTTTGGTCGCGGCCGCCCTGGGGGCGGCTTTCGCCGGCTTTTCTTTTACACCGGCGTCAGGAGAGGCTTCGACCAGTTTCTTCAGTTTCTCTTCGATAACCTCCGGTTGTTCTTCGGCTGCGGGGGCCGCTTCCGCCGCGGCAGCAGCGGGTTTTTCTTCGACCTCCTCGACCTTGGGCTCGGGCATTACCTGCCCTTTATAAATCCATACCTTGACCCCGATGCGCCCCAGCGTTGTCTGCGCCTCGGTGAATCCGTAATCGATGTCCGCCCGCAGCGTGTGCAGGGGCACCTGCCCCTGGTGCGAGGTCTGGCGCCGGGCGATTTCCGCGTTGGCGAGCCTGCCGGCCGCGCTGATCTTGATGCCTTTCGCCCCCGCCTGGATGGTGCGGAAGATTGCCTGTTTCATGGCCCTGCGGTAGGCCACGCGGCGCTCTATCTGCTCCGCTACCGACCTCGCCACGAGGTAGGCGTCCAGCTCCGGCTGCCTTACCTCCAGTATGTTCAACCGGATTTTCTTGCCGGTAAGTCCTTCTAAATACTGCCTCATCTCGTCGACGCGCTGGCCGCCCCGCCCGATGACGATGCCCGGCCGCGCCGTATGCAGCGTGATGGTAATATCTTTAGCCTGGCGGTCGATTTCTATCAGGGAGATAGCGGCTTCCGGGTATTTCTTCCTGATGCTCTCCCGCAGCATGTTGTCTTCCTGGACGAACTCGGCATAGTGCGCTTCGCTGTACCATTTCGACTGCCAGTCTTTGATTATCCCGAGCCTGAAACCTGTCGGGTGAACTTTATGGCCCAATTAGACCTCCTCGGAGACGACCACGGTAATATGGCTGGAACGTTTCTTTATCGGGCTGGCCCGCCCCCTCGACCGCGCCCGGTAACGGCGCATCATTTGCGCTTCGTCACAGTAAATCTTCACTATCCTCAGGTCGGCGGGGTCCATCTGGAAGTTGTTTTCCGCGTTGGCCGCTGCCGATTTCACTAGCTTGGCGAGGTACTTCGCCTTGGGCGTCCGGGTGAACTGGAGCAGGCGCAGGGCTTCGTCGACCTTTTTGCCGCGCACCAGGTTCACCAGCGGTCGCACCTTGGTGGTGGAAAATCCCGTGTTTCTCGCTATGGCTTTTACTTCCACTTCATCACACCTGTATTATACGGCCGGCGTTTCCACCGGTTTCTTCTTGGCCGCCGTTTCGGCTTTGGCAACGTGGCCCCTGAAAGTGCGGGTCGGGGCGAACTCGCCGAGCTTATGGCCGACCATGTTTTCGTTGATATAGATTGGCACGTGCCGGCGGCCGTCATGGACGCCGATGGTCAGCCCCACCATCTGGGGCAGTATCGTCGAGTGCCGCGCCCAGGTCTTAATCACGGTCTTTTTTCCGGAGCGTATGGCCGCGTCCACGTGCTTCATCAGCTTTTCGTCGATGGCCGGTCCTTTTTTCGTTGACCTTGACATTTTCCCCCTCTAAACCGCCTATTTGCCCCTGCGCTTCACTATCATCCGGTCGGAAGCCTTCGGCTTGCGTGTTTTATAGCCCAGGGCGGGTTTGCCCCAGGGCGTCTTGGGTCCGGGCATGCCCACCGGCGAGCGTCCCTCGCCGCCGCCATGGGGATGGTCGCGGGGGCTCATGGCGGAGCCTCTTACCGTGGGCCGCCACCCCATGTGCCGCTTGCGGCCGGCCTTGCCCAGGTCGATGTTCTGGTGCTCCAGGTTGCCCACGTGCCCTATCGTCGCCATGCAGTCGCTCCGCACGCGGCGGATTTCCCCGGACGGCATTCTCAGCAGGACGTACTCGCCCTCTTTGACCATGAGCTGGGCGGCCCCACCGGCGCTCCGCACCACCTGTCCGCCCCGCCCCTTGGTAAGCTCGATATTGTGTATCTCGATGCCTGCGGGCATCAGGCGCATGGGCATGGCGTTGCCGGGCTTTATTTCCGCGTTGGGCCCGGACATTATTTTATCGTCCACCTTCAGCCCGACCGGCGCCAGGATGTACCGTTTTTCGCCGTCGGCGTAGTAAATCAGGGCTATCCGGGCCGACCTGTTGGGGTCGTACTCTATGGCCGCCACCCGGCCCGGGATACCTATCTTGTCCCGCTTGAAATCAATGATGCGCAGCTGGCGCTTCTCGCCGCCGCCCCGGTGGCGCACGGTTATCTTGCCGTGGAAGTTGCGCCCCGCCTTGCTCTTCTTGGCGGCCAGCAGCGATTTCTCCGGCTTTTTCTTCGTTATCTCGTCGAAGGTATAGCCGCTCATTCCCCGCCTCCCCGGCGAGGTCGGTCGGAAGACCTTTATTGCCACCTGAATGCCCCTTTCATGTTACACACCTTCGAAGAACTCTATCTTGTCACCCGCTCTCAGGGTGACAATCGCTTTTCTCCACGGCTCGGTCGTTATCTGGCGGCGTCCCACGCGCCGTGTCTTGCCACGCATCGTGACCACGTTGACGCCGGTTACGGTCACCTTGAACGCCTTTTCCACCGCCTGCCGTATCATCATCTTGTTGGCGCCTTCGGCTATCTGGAAGACGTACTTATTGTGCGACTGTAAAGCCGTGCTTTTCTCCGTTATCAGCGGCCGGCGCAGCACCTCAGACAGATGCATTATCTCCCCCTTGCTTCAACCCGTTTCCCCAGAGCTTTTCCGCCACCCTTACCGCCGCCTCGGTCATGAGCAGGTTTTTATACGACAAAATATCTAAAATATTCAGTACGCGGGCGGGTGTCGTTTTGATGCCCGGTACGTTCCGCGCCGACTTTATCACGTTTTCTTCCGGCTCCGGCGTGACGATGAGAGCGGAGGATTCCACGCCCAGCGCCAGGAGGATGTCTATCATCTGTTTCGTCTTCGGCTCGGTGAAATCAAACTTGTCCAGCACCTTCAGCTCGCCGTCGCCGGCCTTGGCGGAGAGGACGCACTTTATGGCCAGCCGGCGCACCTTCCGGGGTATCTGCTGCCGGTAGTCCCGCGGGTGCGGCCCGAAGGTTATGCCGCCGCCCTTGCGCAGCGGCGATTTCTTGCTGCCGGCGCGGGCGTAGCCCGTCCCCTTCTGCCGGTACAGCTTGCGGGTGCTGCCCCTGACCATGCCCCGCGTCTTGGTGGCGGCCGTCCCCTGCCGGGCGTTGGCCCGCAGGCCCACCATCACCTGGTGCACCACCGCCTCGTTGAAGGGCACGGCAAACACGGCGTCGCTCACTTCTATCTTTTTTACTTCCTCACCGGCGAGGTTATATACGGGGAGCTTCATTATTTCTTCACTCTCCTGGACTTCCTTATCATGACGAGGCCGTTGGTCATGCCGGGGACGGCGCCCTTGAGCAGTAAAAGGTTGCGGGCGGGGTCGGCGGAGACCACCTCGATATTGCTTACGGTAACCCGCTGGTCGCCCATGTGGCCCGCCATGCGCAGTCCCTTGAGGACGCGACCCGGGCTCGTGTTGGAGCCGACGGAGCCGGGAGCGCGCCACCTGTCCGACTGCCCGTGGGTCTTGGGCCCGCCGCGAAAGTGATAGCGCTTGACGCCGCCGGCGAAGCCCTTGCCCCTGGATATCCCCGTAACGTCAACGAGGTCGCCGGCCTTGAACAGGCTCACGTCTATTTTCTGGCCCGGCTCAATCTTCTGGTCAACGTCGAGGTGGAACTCACGTAAATACTTAAATTTCGGCATAACTTCTTTCTTGCCGCGTCCTTTTTTACCGGGTTTCTTCGTGGCAATCTCGCCGAAGCCGAGCTTGGCGGCGCGGTAGCCGTCCTTTTCCTCGGTCTTAACCTGCAGGACCGTGCAGGGCCCCGCCTCGATGGCGGTGACGGCGTTCGTCCTGCCTTCCCCGAACACCTGGGTCATCCCCAGCTTCTTGCCTAAAATTCCCTCTGTCATAATCAGTTCTCTGACCTCTCCCCCTATTAGTCCCCCCTCTCCGTCTACGGAGAGGGGGTTAGAGGGTGAGGTTTTTCTTACAGTTTGATATCTATCTCCACTCCCGAGGGCAGGTTCAGCTTGGTGAGCGCATCTATCGTCTTGGATGTCGTTTCCATGATGTCTATCAGGCGCTTGTGCGTGCGTATCTCGAACTGCTCCTGGGAGTCTTTATCGATAAAGGGCGACCTTATGACGCTGAACTTCTGGATGTGCGTGGGCAGCGGTACCGGCCCGACGGCCACGGCGCCCGTGCTTTCCACCGCTTCCAGTATCTGCCGCGCTGATTGGTCGACGACGCGGTGGTCGTACCCCTTTAGCTTGATGCGTATCTTTTGCTTAGCCATTCTTCTTGCCTGAAGCCTTTTCTATAATCTCGTCTTTTAGGTTGTCCGGTAGCTGCTCGTAGCTGTGGAACTCCAGCGAGTGGTTCGCCCGTCCCTGTGTCAGCGAGCGCAGGTTGGTGGCATAGCCGAACGATTCCGCCAGAGGGATGAGGCAGTGGATGACGAACGTCTCCCCCTGGGAATCGACCTTACTGATATGGCCTCTCCTGGCATTGAGGTCGCCCATGATGTCCCCGAGGAACTCTTCCGGGGTGACCACTTCCAGCTTCATGATTGGCTCGAGGAGTATGGGCCTGGCTTTCCTGACGCCGTCGCGCAGCGCTATCGAGCTTGCCATTTTAAAAGCTAGCTCCGAGGAGTCCACCTCGTGGTAGCTTCCGTCGTAGAGCGTGGCTTTGATATCGATTACCGGGTAGCCGGCGAGAACACCGGTCTCCATGGCTTCTATAATGCCCGCCTTGACCGGCGGAATGAACTGCCGCGGAATGTCGCCGCCCCTGACGGCGTCGACGAACTCGAAGCCTTTGCCCCGCGGCTGCGGCTCGAACTTCACATTGACCACGCCGTACTGGCCGTGGCCGCCGGTCTGCCGCACGAACCTGCCTTCGACATCCACGGGCGCGGTAATCGTCTCTTTGTAGGCGACCTTCGGTCGGCCCACTTTTACCCCCACCCTGAACTCGCGGATGAGCCGGCTGACGATGACCTCAAGGTGGAGCTCGCCCATGCCGGAGATAACGGTCTGGCCGGTCTCTTCGTTATAATTCACCTTGAAAGTGGGGTCTTCTTCGGTGAGTTTTTGCAGGGCTTCGCCGAGTTTGTCCTGGTCTGCCCTGGTCTTCGGTTCGATGGCTATCGAGATAACTGGTTCGGGGAACTTGATTGACTCGAGGAGGATGGGGCGGGATGAATCGCAGAGGGTGTCTCCGGTAAAGGTATTTTTGAGTCCGAGCGTGGCGGCGATGGCGCCGGTATCGATGGACTCGATGTCCTCCCTGTGGTTGGCGTGCATCAAAAGCAGCCGCCCGATGCGTTCCGGCCTTTCGCGCGTGGGATTATAGACCTGCGCCCCCACCTTGACCCTGCCGGAGTAAACCCTGAAATAGACCAGCCTCCCCACGAAGGGGTCAGTGACCACTTTAAAAGCCAGCGCGGAAAAGGGAGCGTCATCGCTGGCCTCGCGGACCGCTTTGTGGCCGGTCCTGGTCTCGATGCCTTCCACGGGCGGTACATCGAGGGGGGAGGGGAGGTAATCCACTACCGCGTCGAGGAGGGGCTGCAGGCCCATGTTCCTCAAAGCGCTGCCGCAGATAACGGGCACGCCCTTATTGGCCAGGGTGACCCGCCGCAGCGCCTGTTTTAGTTCCCCGGGCTCGATTTCGTCGCCTTCGAGGTAGTCCATCATGATAGCGTCGTCGTACTCCGCCAGCTTGGCGACCAGCGCCTGCCGCATTTCGGCGGCTTTTATTTTCTCGGGTTCCGGCAGTGGTATCTCCTCGGGGTCTGTATCGGGGTCGGTGGAGAACCGCCAGGCTTTCATGCTGACGAGGTCGATAATGTCCTGGAAGCTTTCCTCGGCGCTCAGAGGCAGCTGTATCGCGAGGGGCACGGCTTGAAGTCTGGATTCTATCATGGAGATGGTGCGGCTGAAGCTGGCGCCGACCCTGTCCATTTTGTTGATGAAGCAGATGCGCGGGACTTTATACCTGTCCGCCTGCCGCCAGACCGTTTCGGACTGCGCTTCCACGCCGGAAACGGCGTCGAAGACCACCACCCCGCCGTCGAGCACCCTCAGCGAGCGCTCAACCTCGGCGGTGAAGTCCACGTGCCCGGGCGTATCGATGATATTGATGCGGTGCTCCCGCCAGTGGCAGGTAGTGGCCGCGGCGGTAATGGTAATGCCCCGCTCCCGCTCCTGGTCCATCCAGTCCATGACGGCGGTACCCTCGTGTACCTCGCCCAGTTTATAGGTCTTGCCGGTGTAATAGAGTATCCTCTCGGTGACGGTGGTCTTGCCGGCATCGATGTGGGCGATAATTCCTATATTGCGTATGTCCTCCAGAGGAAAATCCCTGGACACTGCCTTATCTCCCGCCCTTATTGTTTTGGTTGATTTAACACTGGAAGTTGTCAATGAACCCCTTACCATCTATAGTGAGCGAAGGCCCGGTTGGCCTCCGCCATCTTATGCGTATCTTCACGCTTTTTAATCGTGTTGCCCTGGCCCTGGAAGGCCTCGGCGAGTTCGTCGGCGAGCTTTTCATGCATCGCCTTGCCCTTGCGCGTCCTGGCGGAGCTTACCAGCCAGGTCAAAGCCAGGAAGAGCCCCCGGTCCGGAGAAACCTCTACCGGCACCTGGTACGTCGCGCCGCCGACTCGCCTGGGCTTTACCTGGAGGAGTGGGGTGGCGTTTTTTACCGCCTGTTCCAGCGCCGCCACGGGGTCCTTGGAGACCTGCTGCCCCAGCCTCTCCAGCGCGCCGTAGACGATGCTCTCCGCCGTCCTCTTTTTGCCGCGCTGCATCACCTTGCCGATAAGCCTCGACACGGTGGCGCTGCGGTACTTGGCGTCCGGGCTAATTTCTCTCTTGAGTGGTCTGGCTCTTCTCGGCATATTGTTCCCTCGACTTAAGCGGTTGCTGCCGCTTCGGCGGCCGCCGCTTTCTTACCTCTTTTAGCGCCGTATTTGCTCCGGCCCTGCTGCCTGTTGGCGACGCCCGTCGTGTCCAGCGTCCCCCTTATGATGTGGTAGCGCACGCCGGGCAGGTCCGGGACGCGCCCGCCGCGGATAAGTACCACGGAGTGCTCCTGGAGCTCGTGGCCTTCCCCGGGGATGTAGGCCGTCACCTCGACGTGGTTGGTCAGCCTTACCTTGGCTATCTTGCGAAGGGCGGAGTTTGGCTTCTTGGGTGTGGTGGTCTTAACCTGTATGCAGACGCCGCGTTTCTGCGGGCAGCTTTTACCCGTACTGACGCGGTTCTTCAGGGCGTTATACGAGAACGCCAGCGCCGGTGTCTTGTCCTTTTTTACCGCCTTGCGGCGCCCTTTGCGGACCAGTTGATTAATTGTCGGCATGCTATTTTTCTTCCCCCCATACAATTACAAAGGATGAGCGTTCGCTCATCCATTTCAGAATTCTAGCGATAAACTGAGGTATCTAGCTCAATCTATCTGCTATACACTGAATTCTGAGCACCAAACAATAAATTTAACATATTCTCATAGCATCTGTCAACATTTTATACATATGATTTTATATATATATCTATTGGTATATAAAAAACATAATATTTATCGCCTCCCCTCTTTGTTGATGGAGATGGAAAAAGCAACAGAAAAGCAGGATCTAAGCCTCCCCTGAATCCCCTCTTTTTCTTTTTTTGGCTACTTGTGTTGGTAAAACGGTTGTGCTATTATCGGGGTGAGGCGAAAGATGACCACGGAAAGAGAAAAAGCACTGGAACTGGCTATTGGCCAGATAGAAAAGCGGTTCGGCAAGGGCTCCATCATGAAACTCGGCGAGAGCGCCGGGCTGCCGCCAATTGAAGCCATTCCTACCGGCTCGCTGGCTTTAGACCTCGCCCTGGGTATCGGAGGGATACCGCGGGGACGCATCACGGAAATTTTTGGACCGGAGTCATCGGGGAAGACCACCCTGGCCCAGCACATCATCGCCGAAGCACAAAAAAGAGGAGGTACGGTTGCCTATATAGATGCGGAGCATGCCCTTGACCCCTCTTATGCCGGCAATTGCGGCGTCAATATTGATGAACTGCTCATTTCCCAACCGGATACCGGAGAGCAGGCCCTGGAGATTTGCGAAGCCCTGGTGCGCAGCAGCGCCGTCGACGCCATCATCATCGATAGCGTGGCCGCTCTGGTGCCGCGGGCGGAAATCGAGGGGGATATGGGCGACCCGCAGATGGGACTTCAGGCCCGCCTGATGTCGCAGGCTCTGCGCAAGCTGGCCGCCGCCATCGGCAAATCGGGCACGGCGGTAATATTCATCAACCAGCTCAGGGAAAAAGTCGGTATCGTCTTCGGCAACCCGGAGGTGACCACCGGCGGCAGGGCGCTCAAATTTTACAGTTCTACACGGATAGAGCTGAGACGTTCCGAAACAATCAAGCAGGGTAACGAAGCGATAGGCAGTCGTGTTAAAGCTAAGGTGGTGAAAAACAAGGTGGCGCCTCCTTTCCGCAACGCCGAGTTCGATATCATGTTCGACCACGGCATCAGCAAGGAGGGCAATATCATCGATGTCGGTCTGGAGCTGGGGCTGATTACTAAAGCAGGTGCCTTTTTCTCCTACGGGGACACCCGCCTCGGGCAGGGCCGGGAAAGCGCCAAGCAGTATCTCAGGGAAAACGTAGCGCTTGCCCGGGAAATTGAAGAAAAGATTAGAGCCTCAGCCGGCGTCGCCCGTATTGATACTTCAGACGACGAATGAAATGGTCGGCTATATGCCGACTCTATTTTAACGGTATAAAAATTTAGGCTGAGGCGAAGGCTTCAGCCTTTTGTGTTTGATATGGGCAAGATTACCGGAATGAAAGCGGTAAAAGGCCGGGAGAAACGGGTCAGCGTTTTCCTGGACGGAAAGCCCGCCTTTAAGCTGCTGGCGGAGACAGCCCTGAAAGAGGGGCTGAGGGTGGGGCAGGAGCTTACGGAGAGCCGACTCGAGGTGTTGGCCGGCCTCGACCGCCGCCAGAGCTGCTTCAACGCCGCGATACGCCTGCTGGGCTACCGGCCCCGCAGCGAAGCGGAAATCAGGCAGCGGTTGCTGAAGCGCGGCTTCGATATCGGCGATACGGAGAAAGCCCTCGCCAGGCTGAAAGAGCAGGGGCTCGTCGATGACGTAGCTTTCGCCAGGTTCTGGAAAGACAATAGGGAATCGTTCAGCCCGCGGAGCCGGCGCCTTACCGCTCTGGAGCTGCGCCGCAAGGGGCTGCCCGGAGACGTTATCGAAACGGTCGTCCGTGAAATCAATGAGGGCGACAGCGCCTACCGGGCCGCCCTGCGTAAGGCCGGGCGCCTGCCTCTGGCGGACTACCGGTTGTTCCGGACCCGGCTGGGCGCGTACCTGGTGAGGCGGGGCTTCGGCTACGAGGTTATCAATGAGACCGTCGCCAGGCTCTGGAAAGAGCGCGGTGGCGACGGGAGTATTTAAACACAATATTATATTTATAGGTGTTTTCATAATTATAAGCGGATAAGTTTAAATATATCAGGAGGTATAAGGTGGAAGGCGGAGCAATTGTATATATCGCTATAATATTCAGTTTCATCATCGGTCTCATTGCCGGGGTACTCGGTGCCTTCGTTTCGCGGCGCGTCATTTTCAATCGGCAGATTCGCCTGGCGGAAAGGAAAGCCGCCCGGATGGTCGCCGAAGCTCGGAACGAGTCCAAGGGTATCATCCAGCAGGCGCAGGAGGATTCCAAGAACACTAAAGCCCTGGCGGAGACGGACTTCCGCGAGCGCCGCGTCGAGCTCCAGCGTCAGGAAAGCAAGCTGAGCCAGAAAAACGAGACCCTCGACCGCAAGCTGGAGGGCGTTGAGCAGCGCGAGCGCAACCTCAACAACAAGGAAAAAGAAATCGATACGGTCCGCAACCAGCTTGTCGAGCTGAAGGACAAGCAGCTCAAACAGCTGGAGCTGGTTTCCGGGATGTCCAGCGGCGAAGCCAAGAAAACGCTGCTGGATGCCATGGAGGTGGAGATGCAGCAGGAGGCCGGGCGGCGCCTGCGCCAATGGGAAACCAAGCTCAAGGAAGAAGCCAACGAGAAGTCCAAGGAGATTCTATCGGTGGCGGTGCAGCGCAGCGCCTCGGAAATAGTGGCGGAGACCACGGTCGCTTCGGTGCCTCTCCCCAACGACGAAATGAAGGGGAGGCTTATCGGCCGGGAGGGACGTAACATACGGGCGCTCGAGCAGGCCACCGGGGTCGACCTCATTATCGACGATACGCCGGAGGCGGTGACGCTGTCCAGCTTTGACCCCGTCCGGAGGGAAATCGCCCGCGTGGCCCTGAACCGGCTCATCCTGGACGGCCGCATTCACCCGGCCCGCATCGAGGAGGTCGTCGCCAAAGCCAAAGAAGAGGTTGAAGCCTCTATCCAGGCCGCCGGCGAGCAGGCGGCTTTACAGCTCGGGGTCCAGCTTCACCCCGAGCTTATCAAGCTGCTCGGAAGGCTCAAGTACCGCACCAGCTACGGCCAGAACGCCCTGGAGCACAGCATCGAGGTGGCTTACCTCGCCAGCATGATTGCTGCCGAAATAGGCGCCAACGTAACTTTAGCGAAAAAGGTCGGCCTGCTGCATGATATCGGCAAGGCCGTCGACCGCGAGGTGGAGGGCACTCACGCCGCCATCGGCGCCGACCTCGTTAAGCAGTGGGAGAAGTCCCCCGAGGTCTATAAGGGCGTCTCCGAGCACCACCTGGAGACCAGCGATACCTCCATCTGGGGCTATATCGCTTCCGCGGCGGATGCCATCAGCAGCGCGCGCCCCGGCGCCAGGCGTGAGTCTCTGGAGAGCTACCTGAAGCGACTCAAGGCGCTGGAAGACATCGCCGACAGCTTTAAAGGAGTCGAGAAGTCCTTCGCCATCCAGGCCGGCCGCGAGGTGCGCATCCTGGTCAAGCCGGAAGCCATTGACGACCTCGGCGCTATGCGGCTCGCCCGCGATATCGTTAAGAAGGTCGAGGAGACCCTGGAATACCCCGGCCAGATTAAGGTCACCGTCATCCGGGAGACCCGAGCCGTAGATTACGCTAAGTAAAAAGGGTCTGTCATTGCGAGACCATCCCGACGAAGTCGGGGGGCGAAGCAATCTCATACGTTGGTTTTGGAGGTTTCTTCACTCGTAATGACAAACAAGAAGAATGATTATACTGGCCATCGGAGACATTGTCGGCAAGCCGGGCCGGCAGGCGGTCCAGGCTTTCGTGCCTGACCTGCTAAAAGAGTATGGCATCGACCTGGTCGTGGCCAACGGCGAAAACACCGCCGGCGGCTTCGGCCTGACCGTCGGCACGGCGCAGGAACTGCTGGACTCCGGCGTCGATGTCATTACTTCCGGCAATCACATCTGGGCGCAGAAGGAAATCATACCTTACCTGGATGGCGATTTGCCGGTCATCAGGCCGCTCAATTATCCCGCCGGGGTGCCGGGGCGAGGCTATATAATCAGGAAAAAAGTCCTCGTTGTTAACCTGATTGGCCGCACCTTTATGACTTCCTACGATTGCCCCTTCCGCGCCATGGACGCCCTTCTGGATGAAATCGGCGCTAAACACAGGGTTATCGTCGTTGACTTCCATGCGGAAGCGACCTCTGAGAAGGTGGCGATGGGGCGCTACCTGGATGGCAGGGTGAGTGCCGTGCTGGGCACCCACACCCATGTCGGCACCATCGACGCCCGCATCCTGGCGGGAGGCACCGCTTACGTTACCGATATCGGTATGACCGGCCCGGACGACTCCGTTATCGGGGACGACCCCGAGGCTGTCATCCGGCGTTTTCTCACGATGATGCCCCACCACCTTTCGGTGGGCGGGGGCAGGCCAATCTTTAACGCCATTCTGGTCGAGGTGGACGAAAATAGCGGGAAAGCGACCCGCATCGAGCGCATCTACCGGGAGCTGACGTAGCCGTGAGCCTGGTCGACCTTCATGTCCACTCCACCGCTTCCGACGGCAAATACACGCCGGAAGAAATCGTCAGGAAGGCCGCGGCGCTCGGGCTCAGGTATATCGCCCTCACCGACCACGATTGCGTGGACGGGATTGCCGCCGCCGCAGAGGCTGCGCGCGCTTTCCCCGACATCTACTTTATCCCCGGCGTGGAAATCAGCACCGATGTCCCTGAAGGTGAAATCCATATGCTCGGCTACTTTATCGATTATACCGGCAGGGAGCTGGCGGACACTTTGAAGAGGTTCCGCTCCTCGCGTGAAAACAGGGCGCGCGGCATGGTCGATAAATTGAGGGGGCTTGGCATCGATATCGACTACGCCCGGGTGACGGAAATCGCCGGCGGGGGCGCTATAGGCCGGCCCCATATCGCCCAGGCGATGCTCGAGAAGGGCTATATTGAGAATTTCAAAGAGGCTTTTGATAAATACATCGGGCGCGAAGGCCCTGCCTACGTCGAGCGGGAAAAAATGACCCCGGAAGACGCCGTGGCGCTGGTGGTACGCTCGGGCGGAATACCCGTCCTGGCTCATCCTTTCACTGTGAAGGGCCCTGAGCAGTGGGTGCCCGTCCTTAAAGCCGCCGGACTGGCCGGCATAGAGGCCTATTATAAAGATAATACCCCGGAGGATACCCGGAACACGCTGGCGCTGGCGGAAAAACACGGGCTTATCGCTACCGGCGGCAGCGATTTCCACGGCATCGAGGACAGCGGCGATGTGGGGCTGGGCGGAGTGGACGTGCCCGTTGAAGCCGCTCTCCGGCTCATCAAATTAGCGGAGAAAAAAGACAAAAAGGAGTAGGGGGGCACTAATTACTAACTACTACTTACTAATTGAGGAGCCTTTGCCATGAATCCCACTATCACCTGGATACTGCTGATTATCGCCGCTTATCTAGTCGGCTCGATACCGTTTTCTTTTCTTGTTGCCAGGAGTCGGGGCATCGACCTGCGCACGAACGGCACTCAGCAGGTCGGCGGCGGAAATCTCTGGCGCACCACCTCCAAGAGACTGGGTCTCGCGATTGGCGTCTGGGATTTCTTCAAGGGCATGATGATGGTCCTGGTGGCCTGGCGGCTCGGCCTTGACGCCGGTCAGCAGCTTTCGGTGGGACTGGGCGCGGTGGTGGGGCATAACTGGCCGGTCTTTCTGCGCTTCTACGGGGGGCGCGGCGTCGCCACGAGCCTGGGGATAATCATCATACTCCCTCTGATTGACAACGTGACCCCCTGGGCGTGCATCGCTTTCTTTGCCGCCGCGACTATCGTTATTATCTTTACCCACCGCACGCCGGTGCCTATCCTCGCCGGGATGATGATGCTACCCATTTTCAGCGCCGTTTTCAACGAGGACTTATCGGTGACCATGGGTTTTCTGGCGATGACGCTGATTATGATTATCAAGCGGCTTACCGCTCAGCCGGCCACCGAGACCAGGACTATCGGCATGTGGCGGCTTGTCTGGAACCGGCTCCTCTATGACAGAGATATCGGCGACCGCATGGCGTGGGTTCGCCGCAAACATGTTATTGGAAAGGGGCAGGGGGAATGACCGGGCCTGTATCGGTGCCCTGCGCCACTCATCCCGATGTACAGACCACCCTGCGCTGCGGCAAGTGCGGCAAGCCGATATGTCCTAAATGCATGGTAACTACTCCGGTGGGGGCGCGGTGCCGCGAATGCGCCCGGCTCTATGTCCTGCCCACCTACCGGGTCTCCGCCGTATACTACCTGCGGGCAGTCGTCGCCGCGCTGGTGGTCGCTGCTGCCATAGGGGTGGCCTGGGGCTTTTTAGAGTCTTACCTGGGCTGGTTCGGGCCGATAATAACCGTGCTGGTCGGCTACGGCGCCGGGATGGCCGTCTCCTTTATCATCGGGCTGGCCGTCAACCGTAAACGCGGCACCGGGCTGGCCGTTATCGGAGCGATAGCCGTGCTGGTATGCCTGGGAGTGGTAGAGCTGATTTTCTACTCGCGCCACGGCAATGTCTTGTGGCATGGCTATCCCTATATCATGACCATCGTCGCCGCGATATTCGGGGCGGTCGTTGCGTTTCTCCGTCTGCGCTAGGTTTTCCGTTTTTTCCCGCTCTTTTTTTCTTCCTTCTGGAGTCCCCATCGCCTGAACAGCATCTGGTAAAACGGTGGCTGCGGGAAATCGTGCAGCATGTACATACCGGTGCGCTCGTAGCTGTACTCACCCTCCATCGTCCGCCGGATCCCCTGCATGAACTCGTCCATCCTGGCGGCGGGCACGGAGAGGATGATTTCGTCTTCCCCGGCCAGCGCCCGCATGTAATCGCCGGGGTCGGGCAGGGTGACCATGTAGCGGCCGCTCTCCATCACCGGGACCACCTGGAAGGCGCAGGCCGGCGGGAAAAGCATGCAGTCCACGAGGTTTTTGTTATCGCCGAAATTGAGCGGCGCGAGCATGTTCCTGAGCTGGGTTGTATTGGAGTAGATGATAACGACGTCCGGCTTGAAATTGGCTGTCCGGAGCGGCGCGCTGACTATGCCGATGTACTTGTTCCTCGGGAACCTCGGAAACTCCAGGAAAATTTGTAGCTCTGGGTCTTTTGGTTTGTCTTCGAGTCCGTAGGCGATGATGGGGGCGAAACACCAGTTGTCCTCTTCCAGCATGGCGATGGTCTCTCTCTGGCGCCGCGTCAGGGCGAACGCCTGGCACTGGGCGATGTGCTGTTTACGGTCGCGCCACGGTCTTATGGCGCCTTTGGGGATGTCCTTTTCGCTTTTCAGCATCTTGATGGCCATGGGAGCGGTGCGCAGGCGGACGTTGTTCTCCAGTTCTTCCCCGTACTTGTTGAACTCACTTAGCGTCGTCATTCCGTGTACTCCTTCAGAAAAATTTACGTAATCATTATGCATACTATGAAAGTTAATTACAAGAAACGGTATAGCAGCGATTCTTTCTAAATTGGGTCATTGTCGATAACCTCACCCCTGTATCCCCTCTCCAGCCGGAGACATCAATAGACCTTCACAGCTATTTATGGCTGGAGAGGGGAGTCAAGAAGAGAGGGGGCTCAGCCCCCTCTCAAATACTCTCCCCCTCTCAAACAAGCTAAGGTATCAACGCTGAATATGGACCTGTTTGAGAGGGGGATTAAGGGGGTGAGTATTAAATATCAAACATTTGTGAAAAGAGTTTCTGGTTTGACACCCGCCGCCTGAAAACGTTAAGCTGGGAATGTCCATATCTCTTTTATCCGGTGGGAGGTCGTGCATGAAAAAAGTCGCCGTCGTTGGCGTGGGTTCGACGAAGTTCAGCGGGCCGCAGGAAAAAACGGAAGTCGAGCTCTTCTCCGAGGCCGCCTCGGACGCCATCGCCGCTTCTAACCTGAGGCCTTCGGACATTAAAGCCCTGTTCATGGGCAACGCCCTGGGGGACTTTGACGAGGGGCAGGGGATGGTGCAGGCGTACGCCGCCGAGAATATCGGCTGCCGCAATGTTCCCGCCAACCGCTACGAGGGCGCCTGCGCCTCGGCGAGCATGGCGGTAAGGGACGCCTTTATCTGGGTGGCCTCCGGCTTCTACGATATCGTTCTGGCCGGCGGCGCCGAGCGGGCGGCCACGATGGGCACCGGCCTGGCCACGCGCACCTTCGCCATGTTCTCCGATTCCCGCTACGAGTTCCCCTCCGGCGTTACCTTCCCGGCAGTGTTCGCCATGCTGGCGCACCTCTATTCGGACAAATATAAAATACCGCTGCCGAAGCTCCGCGAGCAGATGGCCAGGGTCTCGATACAGTCGTATAACCACGGCAGCGTTAACCCTAAAGCGCAGTTCTTCGGCAAGAACGCGGATATGCCCGTGGAAAAAGTGCTCGGCAGCTTTGTCGTGTGCGCCCCGCTTACCCTCCACGACTGCTGCCCTTTCTCCGACGGCGCTTCGGCGGTGGTGCTGGCTTCGGAGGAAGCGGCGAAAAAGCTGACCGCAAAGCCTGTCTTTATTACGGGAATAGGGCAGGCTTCGAGCGGGCCGCTTATAACCCAGGGCGATTACCTTCCGCGGATACGGGCGCGTGAAATATCCTCGAAGCAGGCCTATGACATGGCCGGTCTCAAGCCTGGAGATATCGATATCTGCGAGCTGCACGACTGCTTCAGTATTGCGAGCTTAATCGCGGCGGAAGGGCTGGGCTTCTTCGATTTCGGTACGGCCGGCGAGGCATGGGAACAGGGGCGGGCGGATATCGGCGGTAAGGTGGCCGTCAATCCTTCCGGCGGGCTCAAGTCCAAGGGCCATCCCATCGGGGCTACCGGCGCCGGCCAGGTCTATGAGATAGTCCGGCAGCTGCGCGAGGAAGTGGAGCCGGAGCGCCAGGTGCCCGGGGCGAAAATCGGCATGACGGACACGCTCGGCGGCGACGGCGGCACGCTGGTGGACATGATTTTGCAGAGGGGCTGGTGATATTAATGTCATTCCGGCGCAGGCCGGAATCCAGGAGTGGAGTGGAGTTTGACACTTTTGAACATCTAAGGGAAGGTATCAATGGAATATACATTAATATCTAAAACATACAACGAAGCGCTCAAGCAGGATAAGCTGTTGGGGTTGAAGTGCAAAGATTGCGGCGCCGTTACCGTTCCGCCCGCCATGGCGTGCCGGCAGTGCGCCGGGCAGGAGATGGATATCGTGGAGGTGAAAGGCGACGGCAGGATACGCACCTTCACCACCGTTTTCGTGACTTCCGAAGGACGCGAGAGCGAGGTCCCCTATGTCATTGTCCTGGTGGAGCTCGATGAAGGCCCCTGGCTCATGGGCAACCTTGAAGGTATCGACCCCAATACGGCTTCGATGGAGCTTATCGGCAAAAAAGTGAAGATGGGCCATAAGGTCTTCCCCGGCGATAAATACTCGGCGGGAGAGGGCGTGAGTCCCCTTTTCACCCTGGTTGAATAAAACAATAACTGTCATTCCGTACTTGATACGGAATCCAGGTACCGGGGTCAGCGGGGTAAACGGATAATGAAGCAGCAATATTCACGTCATTTAAGATTTGGATCCGTCTCCAATTTCCGCGACATCGGCGGCTACCGGACGCGCCAGGGTAGTACCGTGGCCTGGCGGCGTGTCTTCCGCAGCGGTGAGTTCTCCAGGATAAACCGGGACGACTTCACCAGGCTGATGGCGGAAATCGGCCCCACTGCGGTCGTCGACCTCAGGAGCAGACCGGAAGTGGAAAAGCAGGGCATCGGGCTTCTCTCGGAAGCCGGCATCAGGTACCACAACATCTCGTTTATCGTTGATGGCGGCGATAGAGAGGCGGACGAGCGGAGGTTTAAAGAGTTCAGGAACATGGGTGAGTTTTATCTCGACCTCATGCCTAAGAAAGAATACGGTCGGTGTATTATAGAAGCGCTGGAGGTCATCGCCCGGCCGGAGAACCACCCGTTAGTCTTTAACTGCGCGGTCGGAAAGGACCGCACCGGCATCCTGGCCGCCGTCCTGCTGAGCGTTCTGGGCGTGGGGGATGAGGATATCATTGAAGACTACTCCCTGTCCGGTCCGTATATGGAAGAGATACTGAAAAATATAAGCGGCGACCCCGGGATAGAGGAGGGGGCAAAGGCCTTGCCGGACTATTTCTGGAAAGCTTCGCCGGATTCCATGGCGCTGTTTTTAGAAACCCTCCGCCGGGAATACGGCTCGGTAGAGGGCTATCTTGAGTTCATGGGCGGCGGGCCTTCCCTGGTGGCACGACTCGAAAGAGTGCTTCTTATATAACATTTGTCATCCTGAGCGCAGCGAAGGATATCGGTACGGGGCTTGCAGTATTCTCAGCCCGTAAACCCCACTTCATCCTTTTTTATTCCTTTCTGTCTTGTCCCACCCTGGCCGCCCTCGCTTCATTCTTTTCTTACCAGTTCTTTCCATCCCCTTATTCAGGGGCGTGCGCAGCGAGGGGGCGAAGCCCCCTCTCATATTCTTTCCCCCCTCTCAAACAGACTAAATTCTGGATGCTTAATGTGTACCTGTTTGAGAGGGGGCAAGGGGGTGAGTATTAAAAAACAACCATATGAAAACAGGACATTATTAGTTTACTTTTGACTTTTTATTGCATCCCGCTACCTGTCGAGGTAAAATTACAAGAATGAAAAAAGTTACTGTTGAGCTCGGTGATAGAAGCTATGAGATGCGCATCGGCGAAGGCCTGCTTTTAAGAACAGGGCTGTGGTTAAGAGAAATGGGATATTCCAGAAAGGCCGTTATCATTACCGATACCACCGTTAAAGACCTGCACGCCGAGTTCCTCGGTCGCGGTCTGGCTAACGCCGGCTTCGCCGTCACGCTGATGGAAATCCCGCCCGGTGAAAAGTATAAAACGCTGGAGACGGCGTCCGAGCTCTACGATAAACTGACCGATGCCTATGCGGAAAGGACGACCCCGGTCCTGGCGCTGGGCGGCGGCGTTATCGGGGACCTGGCCGGGTTCGTCGCCGCGACCTATATGCGGGGGATGCCGCTGGTGCAGGTGCCCACGACTCTTCTGGCTATGGCGGACAGCTCCCTCGGCGGCAAGACGGCCGTCGATTACGGCAACTTTAAAAACATCGTGGGGGTTTTCTATCAGCCGGTGATGGTTGTGGCCGATATCGATGCCCTGAAGACCCTCCCCCGGGACGAGTTCACCAGCGGCATGGCGGAGGTCATTAAGAGCGCGGCTGTCAGGAACGCCAATCTCCTGAAATTCCTTGAAATCAATATCGCTAAGGTCCGGGAGCTCCACCCCGAGGTGCTCGGGAACATGATTGCCGAGGCGGCCCGTATTAAAGCGGAAATCGTGGCCAAAGACGAGCGGGAACAGGACCTGCGCGCCGTGCTGAACTTCGGCCATACCGTGGGCCACGCCGTGGAAGCGGTATCCGGTTTCGGACTGAAGCACGGACAGGCGGTCGCCATCGGCATGATGGCGGCGGCCAGAATTTCCGCCAGGATGGACTTTCTCGATGAAAGCGAGGTCGCCCGGCTGGAAAAGCTTATCGCTGCCGCCGGTCTGCCCGTGAAAATGCCCGGGCTCGATAAAGAAGCGGTGATGGAAGCGATGCGCCACGATAAAAAAGTACGCGGCAATAAAATTCGGTTCGTCCTCCTGAAGTCCATCGGGAATGCTTTCATCAGCGACGATGTTGACCTTTCCCTGGTGCGGGAGGTGCTGGTTGGCTGGAGCTAGACCGAGAATCTGCGCCTCTATTATCGACACCGAAGTCACGTCGATTCAAAAAGTCGAGCCCTTTATCGATTTTTTTGAGGTGCGCATCGACCTCATCGGGGATGGCTGGCGGGAGCTGACGAAGCGGCTCCGCAAGCCGTGGATAGCCTGCAACCGCCGCGCGGAGGAGGGGGGAAACTGGCGCGGCAATGAGCGGGAAAGAATCAGGGAGCTTTTAGTGGCTCTGGAGCTTGGCGCGGCCGTCATCGATATAGAGCTGTCCTCACCCAACGCCGCGAGGATCGTCAGAGAAATAAAGGGAAAGGCGGAGTGCTTGCTTTCTCACCATGATATCGGCGCTACGCCTTCTCCGGGCGAGCTGAAAAGCATCGTTAAAGACCAGCTCAATATCGGTGCCGATATATGCAAGGTTGTCACCACCGCGCTCTCTTTCGAGGACAATCTGCACGTTTTACAGCTTATTCCGGAGTTCCCGAAGGATAAAATTGTATCTTTCGCTATGGGAGAGGTGGGGCGGATATCCCGCGTCCTCTGCCCGCTTGTCGGCGGCTACTTTACCTATGCCTCAATCGAAGCAGGTAGCGAGTCGGCGGAGGGGCAGGTGACAGTGTTGGAGTTGGGAAAAATATATGAATTGCTGGAGAGGAAATGATTCGTGTCTCCGGCAATACTAAAATCTGCGCGCTCATCGGCGACCCCGTGGAACATACGATGTCCCCGGCGATGCACAACGCCGCCTTTAAAAAGCTGGGGCTGGACTTCGCTTATATCCCTTTCCGGGTCGAGCCGCCGGACCTGGCGCGGGCGGTGGCCGGCCTGCGGGCTCTAAACGTGAGGGGCTTTAACGTCACCATCCCCCATAAAGTGTCCGTCATCCCTCTGCTGGACAGCCTCGACCCCGCCGCCGGGAAAATCGGCGCGGTCAATACCGTTGTCAACGATGGCGGCAGGCTTAAGGGCTATAACACCGACGGCGAGGGTTTTCTGATGGCGCTGACCGCCAAGGATATTGAGCCGGCCGGCAAAAACGTCGTTGTTCTGGGCGCCGGCGGCGCCTCGCGGGCTATCAGCTACGTCCTCGCGGAGAAGGGCGCGCACCTTACTATTCTCAACCGTAAAATTGAGCTAGACTGGGCTGAAGATATCGCCCGGCTTATCAAAAAAGAGCTCAGAAAAAACGTTAGGGTGGGAGAGCTTGTTCCATCCACCTTGTCCCCCGCCCTTGAAGAGGCGGATATTTTGGTCAACGCCACCAGCGTGGGCATGAGCCCGGCCGCGGCTAAAAGCCCCGTCCCCTCCCGGCTTTTGCGCCGCCGGCTCCTCGTGTTCGATATCGTTTATAATCCCATGACGACCAGGCTGCTTGGCGAGGCTAAAGCCGCCGGGGCTAGGGTAATCGGCGGCGTAGAGATGCTCGCCTGGCAGGGCGCGCTGGCTTTCGAGAAATGGACCGGCCGCCCCGCCCCCCTCGCCCTGATGCGCCGTCAGGCCGTGAAAATGCTGGAGAGACCGTGAAGACCGGCGTCGCTCTGATTGGTTTTATGGGGACGGGGAAAACCGAGGTGGGCGGGATGCTGGCCCGGAAGCTTGGTAAAGTTTTTATTGAGTCGGACGCCCTTATCGAAGAGAAGGCCGGGAAGTCCATCCCGGAAATCTTCCGTGATTCCGGCGAGGCCGCTTTCCGCGAGCTGGAAATCGAGGTCATTAAAGAACTGGTCGGCAGAAAGAACGCCGTCATCGCTTGCGGCGGCGGCGTCGTTCTTAATACAATAAACATCGAGCGTCTCCGTCGGGAGTGCGTTATCGTCCTGCTGACCGCTTCTCCGGACGTTATTCTAAAGCGGACTTCCGGAGATGAAGGCGGCAGGCCGCTGCTGGCTGTGGACGACCGCTTGCGGCAGATTAGTGAGTTGTTAAAATACCGCCGGCCTTTTTACGGGCGGGCGGCGGATATTACCGTGAACACTTCCCGGCTTACGCCCGAAGGAGTGGTGAAACGGATTATCGGGAAGCTGAAAAATTATGAAGGCTATCGTTGAAAAGAGCGAAGTCAGCGGAAAAGTAAGCGTGCCCTCGTCCAAGAGCATGACCATCCGTGCTTTGATGTGCGCCGCCCTGAGCAAGGGTACGAGTGAAATTGTTCACCCCCTCGTCAGCGATGATACCGCCGCCGCCGCCGCGGTGCTGGGGCAGATCGGCGTTGGCGTTAAAAAGGATAGCGATTTATGGCGCGTCACGGGTGGGACTTTCCGCGTGCCGCGCCAGGACCTTTTTTGCGGCGATTCGGCCACGACCCTGAGGTTCATGATGGCCATCAGCGCCCTCATCCCCGGCAAGCATCGTCTTACCGGCGGCCCCTCCCTCCTGAAGCGTCCCGTGAAATCGCTGGTCGAGGCCATGAGACAGCTCGGGATTAAAGCCTCCATGGAAGGAAAGACCACCCCTCCCGTCACCATCGAAGGAGGCACCTTCAAAGGGGAGGCGACGGAGCTGCCCGGCAATATCAGCTCGCAGTTCATCTCGGCCCTGCTTCTGATTGCACCATTCGCCCCGAAGGAGATGAGCATCCGATTGACCACCTCCCTCACCTCCCGCCCCTATGTTCTGATGACCCTCTGGTGTCTCAAGCAGTTCGGTATCAATGTCCACAGTCCTCTGGATAAGTTCGTCGTGCGGCGGCAGCGCTATCAGTCTGCCCGCGTTGAAATTGAGGGGGACTGGTCTTCGGCTTCGTATTTCCTGGCCCTGGGCGCGGCCTGCGGTGAGATTGAGGTCTGTAATTTGAGCCCGGCCAGTCTCCAGGGCGACCGCGTTATCCTGGATTTCCTGCGCGGCATGGGCGCGTCGGTGAGGGTCTCCGGCGACTCCGTGACTGTGGAGCCAGGCGAGCTTAAGGCCCTGCGCGCGGATTTGGCCGACTGCATTGACCTGCTGCCTACTGTTGCCGTGCTGGCGGCGCTTGCCAGCGGCAGGAGTGAGTTCACCGGCATCGAGCGGGCGCGCATCAAGGAGTCCGACCGCGTCAGGGCGGTCAGAGAGAATCTTCAGAAAGCGGGCGTTGAGGTCTCCGGCGCCGGCGACCACCTGGTAATTACCGGCCTGAAGACCCCCAAGCCTGTCGACGAGAGTAAAATGGAGGAAGAGTCTGAAGAAGCTAAAAAGGATGAGCCCGCGCGCGCGCCCGTTACTATCGATAGCTACGGCGACCACCGTATCGCCATGGCTTTCGGCGTACTCGGCGCGGCCCTCGGCGGCTTTACCATTACCGGCGCGGAATGCGTCGCCAAGACTTTTCCCGGCTTCTGGGATACAATGAGAAAGGTCGGGGTAAAGGTGGAGACACATGAGTAATAGTTACGGCAAACTTTTTATCGCTACCAGCTTCGGCGAAAGCCACGGTGGCGTTATCGGCGTCGTTGTCGACGGCTGCCCCGCCGGTCTTCCCCTCGCCGCGGCGGACATCCAGAAAGACCTGGACCGGCGCCGGGCCGGCGGCGTCCCCGCTTCTACCGCCCGCAGAGAAAAAGATAAAGTTGAAATCCTGTCCGGCGTCTTTAACGGCTTTACCACCGGCGCCCCCGTATGCCTTTTGATAAAGAACGAGGACGTTGACGATAGCGATTACGAGAGGATACGCTTTAAGCTGCGGCCGGGTCATGCCGATTACACTGCTTTTGTTAAATACGGCGGCTTTAACGACTGGCGGGGAGGGGGCAGGTCCTCCGGCCGGATTACCGCCGGCTTCGTTATGGCGGGGGCAATCGCCAAGAAGCTGCTGGGTTTATTGAATACTGAAATTTTCGCCCATACGGTAGCCATCGGCGGCGTTGCGGCCCGGACTCTGGACTGTGCGGAGATAAAGAAAAAGTCGCCGGGAGACCCGCTTTGCTGCGCCGACCCCTCGGCTTCTAAGAAAATGGCGGCGTTAATCGCCAGAACGAGAGAGGCCGGGGACAGCCTCGGCGGTATTATAGAGGGGGTCGCCCTTAACGTTCCCGCCGGGCTCGGCGAGCCGGTCTTCGATAGCCTCGACGGCGAGCTGGCTAAAGCCCTGTTCGACATACCGGCGGTCAAGGGCGTGGAGTTCGGGGCGGGTTTTGCCGCCGCCGCCATGAAAGGCTCGCAGAACAACGACCCGTTTATGATTAAAAATGGCAAGGTAGTCACTACCACGAACAATGCCGGCGGCGTTCTCGGCGGTATCTCCACCGGCATGCCGCTGGTGGTCAGGGTAGCGGTAAAGCCGGTGGCGTCCATCGCTCTGGAGCAGCCAACGGTGGATATTCAGAAGATGAAAAGCGCCACGGTAAAAGTCGGCGGACGCCATGACGTCTGTATCGTGCCGCGCGCCGTCCCCGTGGTCGAGGCCATGATGGCGCTG
>CAYTZI010000005.1:0-29845 GCA_964442335.1 uncultured Dehalococcoidaceae bacterium
ATGGTCCAGGGCACCGCTTCCTCGGCGGGCAAGAGCGTCATCGTCGCTGCCCTCTGCCGCATCTTTAAACAGGACGGTTACAGCGTCGCGCCGTTCAAGGCGCAGAATATGGCGCTCAACTCCTTTGTGACCGCCAGCGGCGGCGAAATCGGGCGCGCGCAGGTGGTGCAGGCGGAAGCCGCCGGCATCGCTCCCACGGTGGACATGAACCCGGTGCTTCTCAAGCCCACCACCGATACCGGCTGCCAGGTAATCGTTATGGGTAAAGTGGCGCGGAACGTCTCCGCACGCGATTATTATCTCTATACGCCCGACCTCTTGAAAAACGTTTCTGACGCCCTTGAGCGCCTGCGCTCGACCTACGACATCGTCGTTATGGAGGGAGCGGGCAGCCCGGCGGAGATAAACCTCAAGGAGCGGGAAATCGCCAATATGCGTATCGCCAGGATGGCTGAGGCGCCCGTGCTCCTCGTGGGCGATATCGACCGGGGCGGCGTTTTTGCTTCTCTCGTGGGCACCCTGGAGCTGCTGGACGATGACGAGCGCGCCCTCGTTAAGGGCTTTATCATCAACAAGTTCCGCGGCGATGTCACCCTGATACAGTCGGCCAACGACTTCCTAGAAAAGCGCACCGGCAGGCCCGTGCTGGGCGTGATACCGTACTTCAGGGATATCCGCATCCCCCAGGAGGACTCCGTCTACCTGGATGAGCGGCGGCAGGATGAAAGCCACGGCGGACCGGATATTGCGGTCATACGCCTGCCCCATATCTCAAATTATGACGACTTCGACCCCTTTGAGGAGGCCGGATGTAATGTACGCTTTGTGACGCGCGCCTCCGACCTCGGTAGTCCCCACCTCATCATCCTCCCCGGCACCAAGAGCACCGTCGCCGACCTCTCTTTTCTGCGGCAGTCGGGACTGGCCGATACGGTTCTCGCTAAAGCCAAAGGGGGCACGCCGGTGGTGGGCATCTGCGGCGGCTATCAGATGCTGGGCAGAAATATCCTCGACCCGCATAGCGTTGAGTCCTCCGCGGTAGAGACTCCCGGCCTTGCCCTCCTTGATGTTGTCACGGAGTTCGGCCCGGAGAAGTCCACCCGCCAGGTAAAGGCCAGGGTCATTTCCGGTCTCGGTCTCCTGGCGGGGACGGAAGGTCAGGAGCTGTCCGGCTACGAGATACACATGGGGCAGACCAGTTCCGGAGAAAAAAACAGCGCATTTCAAATTACCGGTACGCCGGACGGCCCCGCGGACTATACCGACGGCGTTTTGAGTCCCGGTGGCACGGTTATCGGCACCTACATGCACGGACTTTTCCACAACCCCGGTTTCCTCCGCGTCTTTATCGGCAATCTACGGCGTTACTGGGGCCTGTCGGAAAACGCCGACGGCGCCGTGGTTGACCGGGACAAGGAGTACGATAAGCTCGCGGCGCTGGTCAGGCGCTCTCTGGATATACCGCGAATCTATCGTATTATGGAGGCATGTTCTTGAAGACCACTCTGATTACCGGCGGCGCCCGCAGCGGTAAAAGCCGCCTCGCGCAGGAGCTCGCCCTTAAAGCCGGCGGCCCCGTGCTTTTCGTGGCTACCGCCGAGCCCGGCGACGACGATATGAAGGCGCGCATCGAGGACCACCGCCGCAACCGGCCGCCCGGCTGGACCACTTTAGAAGTTAAGACCCGCTTGGGACAGGAAATTACGCGGAACATTGGTAAAGCGCGGACGGTGGTCATCGACTGCCTTACTCTGCTGGTGAGCAATATCTTCACAGAGCACGAAGGTGCGGACGCACCGGCGCTGGAAAAAGCGGTCGTCGATGAGATTAACGGGCTGACTGAATGTATCGAACAATCTGATGCCCGCTTTTTCATCGTTACCAACGAGGTCGGACTGGGCATCGTCCCCGCCGACAGGACAAGCCGTCTCTATCGTGATTTCCTCGGCAGGGCTAATCAGATGCTCGCCGCCCGCGCCGAGGAGGTCCTGTTCATGGTGTCGGGCATGCCTCTGACATTGAAAAAACCCTGATTATTTCCGACTGAAAAACCTGCGCTCCGCCCCATTGACAGCTATAAATCGTTAGTGTAATATAGGCTCATCGGTCGCGGACCCTCGTCCCAACTTTATAGGAGGATACTTAAATGCCGTACTATGTAATGCTTACCAAACTGACGGACTCCGGTAGAAAGACCATCATGCGCAACCCGGGCAGGATCTGGGAGGTCAACCAGGAAGTCGAAGGGATGGGTGCTAAAATCATCTCTCAGTACGCCCTGCTGGGAGAGTACGACTTCATCAATGTCCTCGAAGCGCCCAACAACACCGTTATCGCCCGCGTGGCTTCGGCGCTTGGCTCCCGCGGCACTCTGCAGCCCCTGACGCTGGCGGCTATCACCATCGAAGACCTGGTCAAAGAGATACAGACCGCCAAAGCCCTGAACGAGTGAACTTCAGCCGGCTCTGAGAAAGACCGGGCTCCGTTCAATCGCGGAGCCCGTCGTTTTTCGAATTTCCATATCCGTACATGAATCATAAACATGCCTGAATACGCAAAATCGCTCAAGTGGTACCGCGGGCTGGCGGAGAGAAAAGGCAGGCTTGCCGCCGGGGCTTTCCTGGTGGAGGGGGAGAGGTCTATCCGGCAGGTAATCGCCGGCAGTCCCGGCTCCGTCCTCGAAATTGTTGCTGTCGATAACCCCCCGCCCCCTCTTGATAGTTACCCGCTCCGTATCGTCAGTGAAAGCCGGTTTAGCTATATCAGCCGCGTGCAGACGCCCCAGGGCGTCCTGGCCGTGGTCCGCCTGCCTCCCGATGTTTACTCCTCCCGACTTCCCGCCAACCCCGGCGACAGGGTCCTGCTGCTGGAGGATATCCAGGATCCCGGTAATACCGGCACGCTCATCCGCACCGCGGCCGCTTTCGGCTTCTCCGGCGTTATCGTGACAGAAAATGGCGCCGACCCCTTGGCTCCAAGGTGCGTGCAGGCTACCGCCGGCTCGGTGCTGTCCGTCTGGCTCCGCCGTACCGGGGACTACCTCACGTTGGCGCGGCAACTGCGCGAAAAAGGCTATAAGCTCGTCGCCGCCGATCTGCACGGCAGCGACGGACCGGAAGCCCTCCGCGGCGCGGGAAAATTCGTCCTCGCTTTAGGCAACGAGGCCGCCGGACTCTCCGGGCCGCTGCTGGATATTTCGGACATCCGTATCTGCGTCCCCGTGGCTGCGGAAAAAGCGCAGTCCCTGAATGTCGCCGCCTGCGGGGCGATATTAATGTATTTAAGCAATAGTCGATAAGCATTGATAAAGATGTCCATGAAAACGGGCTCAGCATGGTTCCTCTGGCTGGCGAGGCTCTTTTTACTGGCGTCCGCCATGGCTTCTTTTATCCTGGCTTTTTTCCCGTCGCTTCACCGCTTCCACTACGTCGACGCAGAACTGGCGACCTCAAGAATAGACCCGGGAATAGCGGTAATTTTTACCCTGCCTTTGATAATCGGCGCTGGACTGGCCTGGTGGCGACCCCGCGCCGGCGGCCTCTTCTCTGTGATATATAGCCTTGCCGTCCTTATAACGTGGCCGCTTAAAGGCTATACCGTGATATTTTTCCCTCTCTGGGGCGGCTTTCTGCTGGGCAGCGTCATGCACGTTTTCATACCGGAGGAAGCAGAAATATCCGCTATTGCGGAGGAAAGACTCAGGCGGTCGGCTATCGTCGTCTCATTCCTTTCGCCTCTGTGCTACGCTCTAATATTTTTACTGGTCTTCGTCATCAGGCTGCCGGCCGGCCTGGGCGCCGGGCTGTTCTATACTCCCTGGGCTATCCTTATCGCCGTTATCGCCATCCTCAGGCCGTCCATCGGCGGTCCGCTGTTGGTGTTCGCCGGCGGCCTCCTATTTTCCGCCTCTTTAATGACCGACCATTATCCTGAATATTATTTACCCGTTTCCGGTTTTTCCATCATCGGTGGGATTCTGCACCTCATCGCGAGATATTAGCCGCTTTTCCGGCGTTGTCCTTTCCTTGACTATTGCACTATGGACTGCTAAGCTTTTTACCGACCGAACATCGAAAAAAAAGGAGGCTTTCATGGTTGTTACCAGGGAGTACGCGCATTTGATAAAACCGGCGGCCGTCAAGGACCCGCCCGCGGGACTTTACGCCGAGCCCCGCATATGGATGGAAGCTAAAGACATGGAGGGGTTCAACGCCTGTTTTTCGTTTGGATTCGTGAAGAAACCCTGCACCTTCCACCCGCTCGAGGGCGCCGTCGTCCATCCCTATGACGAAATCCTGGTTTTTGAGGGGACGGACAATACCAATATACTCTACTTGGGCGCCGAGGTATCGGTAGAGCTGGGCGACGAACGGGAGGTGCATACGTTCAATGAGCCCTCCTGCGTCCTTATCCCCAAGGGAACGCCGCACGGCCCGGTTACGGTCAAGAGCCTCGAAAGGCCCATCGTCCACTATACTATCGGCCTGGCTGACGCCTACAGGGCCGAGGCGTTAAAGAGAGACGGCACACCGACCCGGGGGACCAAATACAACCGCCTTATCAAGAAAATGATAACCAACTTTAAGAACATGCCGGGCGTACGTCCGCCCGCGGGGGCCGGACAGGAAAGTCCACAGTACGGCGTCATCAGGGCGGCGGACATGGGGGTCGGACCCGGCAACGGCGATGAGGTGGTCTGGCTCTACGGCGACGACCTCGAGGGGTTCAATGTGAACTTCACCTGGGGCTTCTACAGCAAGTGCGGCAAATGGCACCGCGGCGGCGAAGCCCATTACCATCCGGAGGCGGAAATTCTCTGCTTCCTCGGCCTGGACCCCGATAATCTGGGCTTCCTGGGCGCTGAGCTCGAGCTGGGTATGGGCAAGGACTACGAGAGGCATATCTTCAACACCCCCACCATCGCCATCTGCCCGGCCGCTTTCCCCCACCTCCCCCTCATCACCAGGTGGTGCGATAAGCCCTACGGCTTTATCGTGGTCTGCCTCAGCGGCGAGCACGCTTCCCCCTGGCAGGAGGCATAACAAACCGGGCTTTGCACGTCACCCTGAGCGAAGCGAAGGGTCTCGGAGTAGTGGGGTGTGTTCATCAATGCCCACCCTTGTCCTTAGAATGACATTCACTTCAACCTAATAAACCTGGGGAGTCGGTAAATAAAATATCGTAAATTCGGCGGGCTGGACTGGCAGGTATCGGTCCTGGGATTCGGCGCCGGGCGCCTGCCGCGGTCGGATAAAGACCCTGGCATCGACGGGGCGGAAGCGACACGTATGCTGCGCTTCGCTGTCGATAACGGCGTCAACTACCTGGACCTGCCCTATCTTTACGACGCGGCACGGCGTGAAAACCTGTGCCGTTCTATCGGCCGCGCGCTGCAAGACGGCTACCGCCGCAAGATAAGGATTGCGTCCGGCCTGCCCGCACCTCTCATCAGGTCCGACGATGACGTCGAGCGTCATGTCGACCTTCAGCTCGGGCTGCTGGGGACGGACGTTCTGGACTTTTTCCTCGTCGCGGGGCTCGACCGCCAGAGCTGGCCGCAGCTGCCGGCGGATGGCATTTTTCGACGAGTTGAAACAATGATGTCGGACGGGCGCATCGGCGGTCTCGGTTTCTCTTTCCACGATGATTTCCAGACCCTGCGCACCATTCTGGACGCCTACGATAGCTGGACCCTCGGCCGCTTCCAGTACAGCTTTATGGACGTCGACCACCATCCCGGCGCCGGTGGTCTTAAGTACGCCGCCGATAAGGGTCTGGCGGTAGTCGCCGCGGAACCTCTTAAGGGCGGCCGGCTCACCAGGGACTTCCCTCAGGACGTCGCCCGGCTCTGGGAGAGCGCGCCGGAAAACACGCCGGCGGGGTGGGGACTGCGCTGGGTCTGGAACCACCCGGAGGTCTCCACCGCCGTCGTTGATATGAGCACTCTGGCGCAGGTGCGGGAGAATATCGCCCTTGCGGATAGCGCCGCCGCCTATAGCCTTTCCGTCCCCGAGGAGCTGCTCATTAACCGCGTCAGGGACGCTTACCGCCGTCTGAAGGCTATACCCTGCACCGCCTGCCGCGGCTGTATGCCCTGCCCCCTGGGTATCGATGCCCCCCGCATTTTCGAGCTTTATAACGACGTCATGATGTTTGGCGATACAGTAATTCCGCGTTCAATCTACCGTGAGGAAGGCCATCACCCCGAAATCTGCAATGAATGCGGGCTCTGTGTGAAGGCCTGCGGCTTTAAAGTCCCTTTAATCGACTGGCTGAAAAAAGCGCGCGATTTGCTGGCTGAAGGCTGAACGTTTTCCTTTCATGTCCCCGGTTGACAATAGTAATTTGGCTGATGTATAGTAGGATTACGGCAAGTTATTGCCGTATATTTTAATCTTATGGTCTACAACACTCAGGACGTCGACCGCAAGGTGCTTTCCATACTGAGGGTCCTTGGCAACTCCCGGGATGCGCTGGGGGCCAGGGTTATCGCCCGGTCGCTGAAAGACCTGGGCGTTGAGCTCGGTGAAAGGGCCGTAAGATATCACCTCAAGATTACCGACCAGCGGGGACTCACCCGGCTCGTCGGCAGGAGGGACGGCAGGGTCATTACCGACCTCGGTCAGGCCGAGCTGAAAAAGGCGCTCGTCTCCGATAAAGTCGGCTTCGCCCTCTCGAGAATCGAGACCCTTACCTTCCGCACCACCTTCGACATGGATAAAAAGGCCGGCATGATACCGGCCAATATCGCCTTTTTCCCTAAAGATAGCTTTGCCAGAGCGCTTAAGATAATGAAGCCCGTCTTCGAGGAGGGACTATGCGTAAGCAGCCTCGTCTGCGTCGCTGAAGAAGGCGAGAACATCGGCGAGCTTATCGTTCCGGAGGGTAACGTGGCCCTGGCCACGGTTTGCAGCATCCTGGTCAACGCCGCGCTGCTCAAGGCCGGTATCCCCGTTGATTCCAGGTTCGGCGGCATATTGCAGATGCAAGACCATAAGCCCCTGCGCTTTACCGAGCTTATAAATTACGCGGGCAGCTCTCTCGACCCCACGGAGGTATTCATCCGCGCGAATATGACCTCGGTCTCTGATGTCGTTAAGACCGGAGATGGCGAGATACTCGCCAATTTCAGGGAAATACCTTCCGTCTGCCGTCCCCTGGCCGAGGAGGTGTCGGAGAAGCTCCGCGCCGCCGGTCTGGGCGGCATATTACAGATAGGGAGCGTCAGCGAGCCGGTCTGCGAGATTCATATCGACCTCAATCGGGTGGGGATTATCCTTATCGGCGGCCTGAACCCGGTTGCCGCCGCGTATAAAGCCGGAATCACCAGCGAAACCCACGCCATGAGCTCCCTTGTCGACTACGATAAACTGGTGAAGGTGACCGAGCTCAGATGAAAATAGTCAGGATTATCCCCTGCCTCGATGTGAAAGAAGGCCGCGTGGTCAAGGGTATCAATTTTGTTAACCTGAAAGACGCCCGTGACCCCGTTGAGGCTGCCCGCGCTTATTCGCAGCAGGGCGCCGACGAGCTTGTCTTTCTGGACATTTTCGCCACCGTGGAAAACCGTAAAACGAGGCTGGAGTGGGTGAAAAAGGTCCGCGAGGTGGTCACGGTGCCTTTCGCCGTCGGTGGGGGTATCTCCGGCGTCGATGATATGAAGGCGCTGCTCGACCTCGGAGTGGACAAGGTCTCTATCAACACGGCGGCGGTACGTAATCCCGACCTCGTTAAAGAAGCCTCGAAAGCGTTCGGCAAAAATAGGCTCGTGGTCGCTATCGACGGCAAAAAGAACCCGGCCGGCAGCGGCCGTCCCCGCCTCGAGGTGGTCGTTAAAAGCGGCCGGGAGCCGGTCGGACTGGACATAGTGGACTGGGCAAGGCGGGTGGAAAAGCTGGGCGCCGGTGATATTCTGCTTACCAGTAAAGACGCCGACGGTACCAAGGACGGCTATGACATCGAGATGACGCGCGCCGTCGCCGAAGCTGTTTCCATTCCCGTCATCGCCTCCGGCGGCGCCGGAAAGCTGGAACATCTTTACCAGGCGGTTGTTGAAGGCAAAGCCTCGGCGGTGCTGGCGGCTTCCATTTTTCACTTCGGGGAGATATCCATACCGGAGGCTAAAGCATATCTTAAATCCAGGGGCATACCCGTAAAAATTTAAAACTAATATCTTTATGAGGAGAAAATGGTAATAAAAAATGAGGTAAAAATCAATCCCTTCGAGACCGCTCGCCGGCAGATTGACCAGTGCGCGGCAATCCTGAACCTGAAACCGGAAATTGCGGAGATTCTCAAGACCCCCATGAGGGAGCTGCACGTGGCCCTTCCGGTGCGCATGGACGACGGCTCTATTAAAGTGTTCCAGGGGTTCCGGGTCCAGTACAACGACGCCAGAGGCATCACCAAGGGAGGTATCAGGTTCCACCCGGAAGAGACCATCGATACCGTCAGGGCGCTGGCCTCCTGGATGACCTGGAAGTGCTCCCTCCTCGACCTTCCCCTGGGGGGCGCCAAGGGCGGCATTATCTGTAATCCCAAGGAGATGTCCCCCGGCGAGCTGGAGCGGCTGAGCCGGGCGTATATCCGCGCCGTCTATCAGTTCATCGGACCGGAAAAAGACGTCCCCGCCCCGGATGTCTACACTACCCCTCAAATCATGGCCTGGATGATGGACGAGTATTCCATTATCGCCGGCAGGCCCCAGTTTGGCGTTATTACCGGAAAGCCGCTGGCCATCGGCGGTTCGCCGGGTCGCGGCGATGCCACCGCCCGCGGCGGCATGTACACCATACGCGAGGCCGCCGGGGCTCTCGGTATTGACCTCGGCCAGGCCACCGTGGCCGTACATGGCTACGGCAACGCGGGCTATCACGCCGCGCGCCTGTGCCGGGAGATGTTCGGCTCTAAAATAGTCGCCGTGTGCGATAGCAAAGGCGCCGTCTGCGATCTGAAGGGCATCGACCCCGAGGCGGCTTTTACCTGCAAGGACGAGACCAGCACCGTGTGCAACCTGCCCGATATGAAAAGCATCTCTAACCAAGAGCTGCTCGAGATGGATGTAGACATACTCATTCCGGCAGCCATAGAAAATGTTATTACCGCCGGGAACGCCGGTAAAATCAAGGCTAAGATAATCGCCGAGCTGGCCAACGGTCCGACCACCCCCGAAGCGGACGACATCCTGTATAAGAAGGGCGTTCATATTATCCCCGACTTCCTCTGCAACGCCGGCGGCGTGACCGTTTCCTACTTTGAGATGGTCCAGAACTTCTACATGTATAGCTGGGATATCGCGGAGGTCTACAATCGCCTCGATAAGAAAATGACGGCCGCCTATCATTCCGTGCTCGATACCAGCCGCGAATACAAAATCAACATGCGGCAGGCCGCCTACGTGCGCGCCGTGGAGCGCGTCGTGGAAGCCATGAGACTGCGCGGCTGGGTCTAATTAACCACTGGGGGTGGGGAGTTCTAATAACTAGTTACTGACAACTAAATACTAATTACTCACACGGGCATCGATTTTCTCTGCGGGAAATCGGTGCCCTTTTTGTGGTAACATAGTGACAATATTGTTGTTACCACAAGTGAGGAGTGCGACTCATGCCCCGACGTGATGATATCAAGAAAATTATGATTATCGGCTCGGGCCCTATCGTAATCGGTCAGGCCTGCGAGTTTGATTACTCCGGCACCCAGGCATGTAAAGCCCTGAGGTCGTTAGGATACCAGATCGTGCTGGTAAACTCCAATCCCGCCACCATCATGACCGACCCCGGTATGGCAGATGTCACCTACCTTGAGCCCCTCAATATCGAGAACATGATTAAGATTATCGAGAAGGAGCGGCCGGATGCCATTCTGCCCAACCTCGGCGGGCAGACCGGTCTGAACCTCAGCGCCAGCCTGGCGGAATGCGGCGCCCTGGAAAAATACAACGTCCGCGTCATCGGTGTGGAGCCGGACGCCATCAAGAGAGGTGAGGACCGCCTTGCATTCAAACAGACGATGACCGAGCTCGGCATTGAAATGCCTCGCAGTAAAGTCGCCTGCTCCGTCGAGGAAGCCGAGGCAATCGCGGCGGAGCTGGGCTTCCCGGTGGTGGTGCGTCCCGCCTACACCCTGGGCGGCACCGGCGGCGGCCTTGTCTATAACGTTGAAGAGCTGCGTACCGTCGCCAGCCGCGGTATCGGCGCCAGCATGATAGGCCAGGTGCTCATCGAGGAGTCCGTGGAAGGCTGGGAAGAGCTTGAGCTTGAGGTCATCCGCGATTCCAAGAACCAGATGATAACCGTCTGCTTTATTGAAAACGTCGACGCCATGGGTGTGCACACCGGCGATTCCTATTGCACCGCCCCGATGCTTACTATCGATGAAAAGCTCCAGAAACGACTCCAGGAATATTCGTATAGAGTCGTTGAGAAGATTGGCGTCATCGGCGGCACCAATATCCAGTTCGCCCACGACCCTGAAACAGGCCGCGTGGTCATTATCGAGATCAATCCGCGTACCTCGCGTTCCTCGGCGCTGGCGTCCAAAGCTACCGGCTTCCCCATTGCTCTGGTCTCGGCCAAGCTCGCCGCCGGCCTCACTCTGGATGAAATCCCCTACTGGCGCGAGGGCACTCTGGATAAATACACTCCCTCCGGCGATTACGTGGTGGTGAAATTCTCCCGCTGGGCTTTCGAAAAATTCCGCGATGCGCAGGACCGTCTCGGCACCCAGATGCGCGCCGTCGGCGAGGTGATGAGCATCGGCAAGACCTATAAAGAGGCCTTCCAGAAAGCCATCCGCTCTCTGGAGAACGGCCGCTACGGCCTGGGCTTCGCTAAAGACTTCCACGAAAAATCGCTTGATGAGCTGATGCAGCTCCTCAATTATCCCACTAGCGACCGTCAGTTCATCATGTACGAGGCCCTGCGTAAGGGCGCCGGCGTGCAGGAGCTTTATAAGAAGACCTTTATCAAGCCCTGGTTCATAGAGCAGATGAAAGAGCTGGTGGAGCTCGAAGAAAAGATACTGAAATACAAAGGCAAAAAGCTGCCTGACGGTCTGCTTGTCCAGACGAAAAAGGACGGCTTCGCCGATAGATATTTGTCTAAACTGCTCGGCGTCAGCGAGGAGTCCATCCGTGAACGTCGCGGGAAGCTGGGTGTTAACGAGGCATGGGACTTCGTGCCGGTGAGCGGCGCGGAAAATGCCCGTTACTACTACTCCACCTATAACGGCCCCGACCGCACTAGTGTCTCCGACCGCAAGAAGGTGATGGTTCTCGGAGGAGGCCCCAACCGCATCGGCCAGGGCATTGAGTTCGACTACTGCTGCGTACATGCCGCCTTCGCCCTGCGGGACATGGGCTACGAGACTATCATGGTCAATTGTAATCCGGAGACCGTTTCCACGGACTACGATACCTCGGACAAGCTTTACTTTGAACCTCTCACCGTCGAGGACGTGGTCAGTATCTATCAAAAGGAAAAGCCCATCGGCGTCATCGTCCAGTTCGGCGGCCAGACGCCTCTGAATATCGCCGCGGAGCTGGAGAAGTCCGGCGTGCCGATACTCGGTACCACGGTAGAATCGATAGACATCGCTTCCGACCGCGGCCGCTTCTCTCAGGTGATGAAGAAATACGGCGTTCCCATGCCGGAGGCCGGCACCGCCTCCAATCTGGCTGAGGCGCTGGTCGTGGCGAAACGCATCGGCTACCCGCTTATCGTCAGGCCTTCCTACGTTCTGGGCGGGCGCGGCATGGAAATAGTCCACGATGAGGATGAGCTGAAGATGTATGTCACGGCGGCCGTCGGCGTTACCCCCGACCGTCCCATCCTTATCGACCGCTATCTGGAAAACGCCATAGAGACCGAGGCTGACGCCCTCGCCGACGGCGGCAATGTCTTCATCCCGGCCATCATGGAGCACATCGAGTACGCCGGCACCCACTCCGGCGACGCCGCCTGCGTCATCCCGCCGGTAAGCATACCGCAAAAACACATCGATACCATAGAGGAGTATACCCGCCGCATTGCCAGCGAGCTGGGGGTGGTGGGGGTAATGAACATCCAGTACGCCATCTGCCGCGACGTTGTCTACGTGCTCGAGGCTAACCCGCGGGCGTCCCGCACCGTCCCGCTGGTCTCAAAAGTCTGCGGCATCCCCATGGCTAACCTGGCCACCCAGCTTATGCTGGGCAAATCGTTAAAAGACCTGGAATTGAAAAGGCGCTGTATCCCGCATTTCGGGGTCAAGGAAGCGGTCTTTCCTTTCAGCATGTTCCCGGAGGTCGACCCTCTCCTCGGACCAGAGATGCGCTCGACGGGCGAGGTGCTGGGCATTGCCGGCTCTTTCGGGCTGGCGTTCTGGAAAGCCCAGGAGGCGGTAACGCCCCTCCCCACACACGGGACCGTCCTCATCACCGTCGTCGAATCGGACCGACCTGCCGTGGGAGAGCTCGCCCGCCAGTTCCATAATCTTGGATTTAAAATAGTGGCGACAGTGGGCACACACGCCTTCTTGTCCAGCCAGGGCATCCCTTCCGTGGATATCCTAAAAGAACATGAGGGAAGGCCCAATATCTCCGACGCTATTAAGAACAAGGAAATCCAGCTCGTTATCAATACGCCTTCGGGCAAGCTCAGCAAGTACGATGATTCCTATATCCGCAAGGCGGCCATAAAATACAGGGTGCCGTATATCACCACCCTGGCCGCCGCCATGGCTGCCGTCAAGGGCATCGCGGCTTACCGCGAAGGCAAGTCCGACGTTCGCGCTCTACAGGAATATCACGCGGATATAAAGTAGCCGGTCTGTCAGCCTGCTCCTTTCCTCCTCACGTTCTCATTGTGACTTTTCTCATATTTATTTTTTCCAAAATATTGCATTTTAATAAAGGTAATTGTATAATTTGCCGCCAGGAAAAAACGTTATAGCAGATTGTTTATAGTCACTTACTTCCCGCGATGAACCGGTATATTTAACATATCGAAGAAAGAGTCCTCGTGAAGGGCTCGAAGAAAAGGAGGTAAAATGGCCATTGACCAGTCCGTCGAACGGCAGCTTTCCCGCCTCCGCGTCTGGAACATCGTTGTCGGCCTCATTCTCGCCGTACAGGCGGTAATGATGGCGGTACTCACCAACGACTTCTCTCTCCCCGTGACCGCTACGTTCATGGAAGGTGCTCCCGGCAGCCCTTCAACGCTACACTATCTGTTTGAAATTCAAACGGGCTGGGGTGTCTTTACCTTCCTGGCAATCTCGGCCGCCGCCCTCCTGATAATCGCCTCTCCCCCCGTTTTCTCCTGGTACAAGCGCAACCTGCTCCAGAGCCGCAACTACGGACGCTGGATAGAGTACTTCTTCAGTTCCTCCATTATGATCGTGCTCATCTCCCAGATATGCGGCATCAGCGATATCGCCGCCCTGATAGCTATATTCAGCGTCAATGCCTGCATGATACTCTTTGGTGCTCTCCAGGAGAAATATGAAAAACCCGGCGGGGGCGGCTGGATACCGTTCTGGTTCGGCAGCTTCGCCGGCGCTATTCCGTGGGTCGCTATCGTGATTTATGTCGTAGCTCCCGGCGTCACGGCGTCTCCGCCCGGCTTTGTCTATGGCATCGTTGCCTCGCTGTTTGTTTTCTTTAACTGCTTCGCCGTCAACATGGTATTGCAGTATAAAAAAGTGGGGCCCTGGCGGGACTACCTGTTCGGGGAGAAGGTATATATCATCCTCAGTCTTACCGCTAAATCCCTGCTGGCATGGCAGGTGTTTGCCCCGGTGCTGACGATATAGTCGTTTACCAGATATTCAAAGGGATGGTGATATGAAGGTTCAGGTGATAACGGACAGCACCTCCGATTTTCCACCGGGACTGGCGGAGACGATTGGCATCGAAGTGGTCCCGATATACCTGCGCTTCGGTGATAAGACCTATCGCGATGGCATCGATATCCACACCGATGAGTTCTATTCGATGCTGGAGTCTTCCCCGGTCCATCCGGCCACTTCGCAGCCCAATCCGGAGGACTTCGTTAGCGTGTATAAAAAGTATTGCGATGATACCGACGGCATCGTCTCGATTCATATTTCGTCGAAAATCAGCGGCACGTACAACTCGGCGACCATTGCGCAGAAGACCCTTAAAAGCCGCTGCCCCATAGAGGTGGTCGACTCCCGCTTTAATTCCGCCGGACTGGGGCTGGTGGTCGCGGCGGCGGCGCGCCTGGCGAAAATCAACGCCGGCCTGGCCGACGTTATCGGTGAAGCGAACAAAGCCATCTCCCAGGTACGCATGTTCGGCATGTTTGAGACCATGAAATACCTTGCCCGCAGCGGCAGGGTGAATAAGACCATAGCCGCGGCGTCGAGAATCCTGAATGTCATGCCCCTGCTGACCTTTCATGACGGAGAAATCGTCCGTACCGGTCTGGTGCGAACCATCGGCAGAGGTATGGACAAAATATACGAGTTTGTCAGAAGTAATATCCCTATAAGCGAGTTGACAATCGTCCACAGCAGGGCCGCCGCTCAGGCTAATGTGCTGAAAAAACGCCTGGGTGAATTTATCGCGGAAGAGAAGATAAATATCGCGGAGCTTGGGGCTGGGCTTGGCGTGCACGGGGGACCGGGAGTGCTGCTGGCAGCTATTAGACGTTCTTAGTTTAAAACCATGAGTAGAGGTAATTTTATGAGCACACCGCAGATAATTCTACTGGTCATCAATATTTTTGGTGGAGCCGCGGTCATCGGGAGCTATATCTACGGTCTCAACGCCCAGGCGGGCGGCGCAAACGCCCTCTGGGGTGGCGTCCCCGAAAATATCCGGTCCTTGTACGGGGTCTCCATGATACTCTCCGCCCTGGGATACTTCGCGTTTCTCTATTTTATACTTTTCCGCCTTAACCCATCCGGATTGAACCTGGAATACAGCATATTTTATGTAATCTTTCTGGTTATTCTCATACCCTCGGCTTTATGGATGCCCCTCACGAATATTTATATCGGCAGCCCGGGCCCCGGCGTATGGGTCGGAGTTCGCACTGTTCTCGCGCTGGTCGGGCTCGGCTCGATAGGTCTCGTGTGGGCGCTCCTCGCTTTGCAGATAGACTCTCGCGGTGCTGCCTACTGGCTGGCGGTAAGCGGCGCCGCATACTTCGCTTTCCATACCGCGATTCTGGACGCGGTAGTCTGGCCCTTGCTGTTCAAACATTAATGGCGATTAAAAGTCAATCTACCGGCTGGTCCCGGAAAAGGTGGACTTGGGATGGCGCACGGTTCATGAGCTAACTTTTTAAACGTTTATCGCCCTTGCTTCTCCCGCCTCGAGGAGAAACCTGTAACAAAAACTCCGGTTTTAATCCCCGTCAATAACGGCGTTAACTTACATATTTACTCTTAGGCTCTTTCACACTCAACAGCCTCCAAAAAATGCATGTAAGATATCATTATTTGATAGTTTCCTTGACAAACAAAAATTATACTCATTATAATATGCCAAACATACTATCGCGGCCCGTTTTCATAGCACATATACCGGGTGCTCTTTAACGCGGGCAGATCCATAGATGCAAAATGTTTCACGAACAAGCCGTGGCAAAAATAATAAAAAGGAGGTATGGATGAAAAAACTTATATTCGGTATTGTTTGTGTTGTTACCCTGGTATCCCTCTTTATCGGGTGCGCCGGGCCCACCGCGGAGACCCCCACGCCGTCCCCCAGCCCGTCCCCATCGGCACCTCCCCAGACCGAAGGCCCCAAGTATGGAGGCACGTTCACCCTGATTTTGACCGGCAGCCCCGGTGGCAACGTCGGCTGGCCGCATGAGTTTATGGGGAACGATTCCACCACACCGCAAATGTGTTACGAAAGCCTTATGCGGGGTCTGGCCGATAGCACCTCGGAGCCGATGCTGGCGACGGACTGGCAGCTGGCTGAAGACAAGCTCTCGGCAACTTACCATATCCGCCAGGGCGTGAAATTCCACGACGGGACGGACCTCGACGCCAATGCGGTCAAGTTCAACTTCGACGCCGCCATTGAAAATTTCCGCCAGCCCTACTGGGACCACGTGGAAGTCCTCGACGACTATACCGTAAAGGTCTACTTCAAAGAATACCGCAACGGCATAGAATTCAGTCCCGGCCAGACCTGGATAGCGTCCCCCACCGCCGCCCAGCAAGGCGGCAACCTGGACTATATCAGGAAGAACCCCTGCGGCACCGGGCCGTTCATGTTCGTAAGCTTCCAGCAGGACCAGAGCTTCATCGCCAAGAAGAATCCCAATTACTGGCGGGAAGGCCTGCCCTACCTTGACGAGATAAAAATCATCTACATTCCGGACCCGATGATCTACAAGGCAGCCATGCAGAACGGCGAAGCCGATGCCGTGCCGGTGGAACTCGGCAGACTGGCCAAAGACTTCGTCGATTTGGGCTTCAGGGTCATGACCCAGCACCAGGCCGTCTTCACCCTTTTCTTCGATACCAATAACGAAGGCTCTCCTTTCCGCGACCAGAGGGTCCGCGAGGCGGTAGAGTACGCCATCAATCGCGAAGAGATTGCGCAAGGGCTCGGCTACGGGCTGTTCATCCCCATCAAGAACCTCATCGCCTACGATAACGTCGCCTATACCGAAGAAAATATTACCTACCGTCCCTATGACCCGGACAAAGCCCGGCAGCTACTGGCTGATGCCGGCTATCCCACCGGTTTCATGACCCAGATAACCCCCCACATCGCCACTGACAAAGACATCAACCTGGCCATCAAACAGTACCTGGACGACGTGGGCATCCAGACCACCATCAACTACGTCCCGGATACGCAGTATCTGGAGCTCAGGGCAGGGAAGTTCGAAGGCATGATACTTGAGCCTTTTGCCGCCTTCGCCAACTTCGGCATGACGCTCTCCATGTACCTGGACCAGAAGAGCATCTTCTTCCCGAACATGAATAAACCGGATGAACTCCAGGCGTACCTGGATGAAATCGCCTATTCGGAGATATTCCCGGACATCAACCTTATTCAGGAAACGGTAAGGTACATTCACGCGAACGCCCTGCTTGTTCCGGTCCATGACGGGGGTATGGGTTACGCCTTCTCCGATAGGGCCAAGGGAGTTGAAGACGCCTTCCTCACCCTGTCGTTCCCGCCATACTTCATCGCCGAATACCTCTGGGTTGATGATTAGCGTTTGGCTGCCTGGGTGGGGGGGCTCTTTGGAGCCCGCCCACCCTGCAAAGAAAGCAACACGCGGGTGATTCAACGTAACCAGCCGCATTGTTCTGCGGCTGGTCTGAGAATGCGTAGACGGTTTTTCCGATACCGATTAACACAATACTCTATGTAAAGCCGCTTACAGTGGGATAAAGATGACCACATACATAATAAGAAGACTGATTCAATGTGCCATTGTCTTACTCATTGTAACGGTCATTGTTTTTATTGCCGTGCGGCTCCTCCCCGGAGACCCGCTACTGATGCTGGTATCGCAGACGGAGACTGAAGAGTTCTCCACAGAGCAGCTCGCCGAACTGAGAATAAAATACGGCCTTGATAAACCCCTCATCGTCCAGTATTTTGACTGGGCGGGCAATATCTTCCGGGGAGACCTGGGAAGGTCGCTCGTCAGCAAATTACCCGTCCACGAGGAGATTCTACGCCGTATCCCCATCACTCTCCACATCGGCGTTCTGGCCTTCCTCATCAGCGTTATCATCGGCATACCTGCGGGCATCGTGTGCGCCGTAAAGAGAAGCACCTGGGTAGACAACCTGGTAACCACTCTGGCCAACCTGGGCATCACCGTGCCCAATTTCTGGCTCGGCGTATTGATGATATACTTCTTCGCGCTGTACCTCGGCTGGCTCCCGACGATGGGCTATACTTCGCCGTTTACAGACTTCTGGCTCAGCACCAAAATGCTAATTATGCCGGTATTCTGCATGATGATAGGCGCCGTCTCGATGAATACCAGGCAGGTGCGTTCCGCCATGCTGGAAGTTTTACACCAGGACTATATAAGAACGGCATGGTCCAAGGGCCTGCGTTTCCGCGTGGTCATTTTCAAACACGCGCTGAGAAACGCCGTTGTTCCCATTGTGACCCTGCTCGGCCTGGGAGTCCCCCTGCTGCTCGGCGGTTCGGTGCTCATTGAACAGGTATTTGCCATCCCGGGTATGGGCAGACTGGCGGTGGACTCAATCATGCGGCAGGACTATCCGTATGTCCAGGCGATTTCTCTGATCATGGCTGGCGCGGTGGTCTTTGCCAACCTGGTCGTTGACCTTGCCTACGGTTGGATAGACCCGAGAGTCAGGTATTCTTAGGGGGTTCCTTGACAAACACGAGCATACGAATAGATGATTTTTCTTCCGCTCCCCCCCATATCAGTGAATTCAAACGCTTCTTCAGGGTGCTGACCAACCGCGCCGTTGTGGTGGTGGGCCTGGTCATCATTGTCACCCTGATACTGGTGGCGATTTTCGCGCCATTAATTGCCCCTTATAACCCCTATAAGCTGGATATCACCAACCGGCTGGAGTCGCCTTCCTGGCAGCACTGGCTCGGTACGGACACGGTTGGACGTGATACGTTATCCCGCGTCATTTACGGCACGCGGACCTCACTCGAGGTCGGCCTTATCTCCGTATCGTTCGCCGCCATTGTCGGCGTATCGCTCGGGATGATAGCCGGCTTTCTGGGAGGGTGGGTCTATGCCATCATTATGAGAATCATGGATGCCCTGATGGCTTTCCCGATGATACTGCTGGCGCTGATGATAGCGGCGTTACTGGGAGGAGGACTGGAAAACGTTATCATCGCTCTGGCTGTCAGCCTCATGCCGGGATACGCCAGGCTGATGTGCGGGCAGGTCCTCGTGGTAAAAGAAAATGATTATATTGTCGCGGCGCGTTCCGTGGGGGCCACCTCATGGCATATCATGGCGCACCATATCATTTCGAACTGCCTGCCCCCTATCATTGTCTTCATCACCATGATGCTGGGTAACGCCATCCTCGCCGAAGCCGGACTCAGCTTCCTGGGCATCGGGGTGGAAGCGGAGGTGCCCACATGGGGCGGCATGATAAACGATGGCCGCGAATATCTCCTTTCAAATCCGATTCTCTCGTTTGCGCCCGGCGCCGCGCTGATGCTGGTGGTCTTTGGTTTCAACATGGTCGGGGATGGCTTACGCGATGCCCTTGACCCCCGGCTCAGAGGCATGATTTAATCATAGATCGACGTTATGAACCGTCGTTCCACTTGATAGCTCGCATACTTTGTAATCACGGAAAACGCTTATGAAAGAAAAAGGAAAGTCTAAAATGAAAGCTAACGGAGAGCGCTCCTTCGTAAAGGGACTGGCCCTGGCGGACTTCGGCATCGACGGCAATCCTTCGGTAGTCGATGTCAGCAGAGGGAAGATAATCAGGATTCGACCCCTTCACTATGAGTGGAAATACGATAAAAAGAAGTTCAATCCCTGGAAAATTGAAGCACATGGCAAAGTCCTGGAACCCAATATGAAAACCCTGTTACCGCCCTTCTCCCTGGCCTATAAAAAACGGGTTTACTCCCCGAACAGAGTCCTCTACCCGTTGAAGAGGGTTGACTGGGATCCGGATGGAGATAGGAATACCGGCAACAGGGGGAAAAGCAAATACGTCAGAATCTCCTGGGACGAGGCTGTGGCAACCGTAACCCGGGAGCTTACCAGGATAACCAAACAATACGGGTCTGAGGCCGTGCTTGCCCAGGCGGACGGGCATGGTGAAGGGAAAACGGTACACGCCGCACACGGCAGTGCCCTCAAGCTCCTGGCGTTATTGGGCGGCTGTACATTGCAGATGAGAAACCCGGACAGCTGGGAGGGGTGGGCCTGGGGCGCCAAGCATGCCTGGGGCATGGAGCCGGTAGGAGAGATGGGACCGTCGGCTAATCTAATACCAGATATTGCCGAGAATACCGAACTGCTCCTCTTCTGGGGGTGCGACCCGGAGACCACCCCCTGGGGTTTCAACGGCCAGATGGCAAGCCGTGTCTGTTACTGGTTTACCGAGCTTGGCATAAAGTGCGTATATATCTGCCCGGAGCTGAACTATGGAGCGGCGGTCCACGCCGATAAGTGGGTTCCCATCAGGTCGAATACCGACGCCGCCCTGCAGCTGGCTGTCGCCTATGTCTGGATTACCGAAGGGACTTATGATAAAAAGTATGTCGCCTCGCATACGTACGGCTTTGAAAAGTTCGAGGAATATGTCCTTGGAAAAGAGGAGGGGATACCCAAAACGCCGGAATGGGCGGCAGAGATAACCGGCATCCCCGCCATGACCATCAAAGCGCTGGCAAGAACCTGGGCTGCCGGGCCGACATCGATTGTGCACGGCAACGGCGGCGCCGGCATGCGAAGCGCTTATTCTACGGAAGCGGCCAGACTTGAAGTCCTGCTGTTAGCCATGCAGGGACTGGGCAAACCGGGGACTCACCAGCTTAAAATGCTTGAATGGGGACTATCCGGTATGTGGGCACCGAACGGGAGCCCGATGCCGGCGACCAAACATTATCCGTATTTCTTGAGGCCTTGCTATTCCATCACGGAAGTCGGCGCGAGAGAGACCTCTCTCGAAAGGAGGACGATGCAGCCGGGACTGGCGGAACTGCTGACGCCGGTGCCGGTCGACCCGAAACAGTTTATTCCCAAAGACCTCATCCATGAGGCTATTCTCCATCCTCCTATAAGCTGGTACGGCAACTCTACTTTTCCCGGCACAGTCGAGGACCAGTTCGTAAAATATACCTATCCGGCAAAAGGCTGCTCGGAAGTGCACATGATATGGACCGATACGCCCTGTTGGATAACCTGCTGGAACGATAGCAACTCCTTCATAAAAGCGTTGAGAAGCCCGAAAATAGAGTTCGTTTTGGCCCAGCACCAGTGGCTGGAAAACGATTGCCTCTTTGCCGATATCATCCTGCCGGTCAGTACCAAATTCGAGGAACATGATATAACTACCGACCATGAAAGCGGCCAATATTCCACCGTTATGGACGGGGGTAAGTGCATTGAATCCGTCGGGGAATCAAAAAGCGACTACGAGATAGTGTGCCTGATAGCCGCCAAACTCGGCTTGCTTGAAAAATATACCGGAGGCAAATCTGCTGAAGAATGGCTGCAAATATCCTTTGAGCATTCCGGAATGCCCAACTCGATCAGCTATCAAGAATTTGAAAAAAACGGGTACTTTATTCTCCCGACAGACCCGCAGTGGAAGCAGCGCCCGCCGGGTTTGAGGAAATTCCACGACGACCCCGAAAACAATCCTTTAAAAACACCCTCCGGCAAGATAGAGTTTTATGCGCAGAATCTGGCTAAGCATTTTGCCGGTGATAAAGAAAGACCGCCCGTACCTCACTGGATTGAAAAGGGGGAAAGCCACGATGAAAGACTCTCCGGTGAGAGGGCCGAGAAATACCCCCTTGTTCTCATGTCCAACCACGGCCGGTGGAGAGTTCATGCCCAGTGCGATGATATTACCTGGACAAGGGAAATAGAGACCTGCAAGGTCGATGGCCCGGATGGCTATAAGTATGAGCCGCTGTGGTTGAGTCCGGCTGACGCCGCGGCCAGAGGCATAAAAAACAGCGACGTGGTCAAGGTATTCAATGAAAGAGGGACCGTCCTCGGCGGCGCCTATGTGACCGAGCGAATAATGCCCGGCGTCGTCTATATGGACCATGGCGCCAGGTACGACCCGATAGTTCCCGGAGAGCTTGATAGAGGCGGCGCAATCAATACCATCACTCCCCACAACACAACCTCCAGGAACGCCACGGGCATGGTCGTCAGCAGCTTCCTGGTGGAAATTGAAAAAGCTGATTTGGAAGAGTTAAGAAACAAATACCCCGAAGCATTTGAACGGCCCTATCATGCGGCCGCCGGCCTGCGTCTGGAGCGGGCGCTGGCGAAGAAACGGTCGTAATCCGCCCCCCGGCATCGTGCTGGTAGCCGTAAGCATCTGTAAGGCGCGCCCGGCTCTATGGACCTCCCTTTTTAGCCGCGACCTTTAATTTGACTTTATCCGGACTGGACTCGGACACATCCTTGATTGAAAAGAAAAGGTCTGATTCGGCCGGCTTCGTGCCGACCTTGAACTTGGTGATTTCGCCCGTGTACGTATCACGTATTATGTAGTCGATCTTGCCCAGAGCCTTGCCGTTTTTGTCCAGGACTTCGGCCCCGTATTCTACCTCCATTATCATACCTCCCTTAGAATGATATATTGTGCTCGGTGGCACTCTTTTCCCCTGCCTCAAAGCTCATGTGGCCGGCCTACCATCCCTTTTTGGCCACCATCGCCGTGACATCAGCCAGTCGCGAGCTGTACCCCCATTCATTATCATACCATGCGAGCACTTTTACCATGTTCCCCCCATCACCATCGTCGCCTTGGCATCGAAAACGGCGCTGTGTGTATTTCCGATTACATCCGTGCTGACCAGGGGTGTTTCGGAGTACTCGATGATGCCTTTCATTGCCCCGCCTGCGGCGGACTTGAACGCCTGGTTAACTTCCTCCAGTAGTGACGTGATATCCCAGACCTGCCTCCAGCAGACCCGACAGAGCCAAAAAAGTCGGTATATTTAAGTTTAGTTATCCGGTCATTTAAAAGTTATAAAAGTAAAAACAAGAGTGTTACAAAACTATGACATTTTCAGATTGATATGAGGTTATATGCTCGTACCAACTTAAGCGCATAGGGGATAATGATATGCTACGCATTTTCTTATTATACGCACGCGGTGGTATAATCTGAACGTGTCTACCGGGGCTGGTCTTAACCAACCCATTGGCCTGTTATCGATAAGACTGCATCTTAATGGAGGTATCCATGGTTATCAAACATAAACTTATTTTTCCCTGTGAGGGCGCCTGGTCCGATGGCCGTGAACGGCTTCTCTGCCTGGACACGGGAAGCTGGCGGGTAGCCAGACCGGTTCTCGATAAAGAAAAATGTAATTACTGCAGCTTGTGTGCTCTGTACTGTCCGCCCCAATGCCTGAAAGACATGGGCGACCATTATGTCCCGGACCTGGTGTATTGCAAGGGCTGCGGCATCTGCGCCAGGGAATGCCCGCGGGGAGCGATTACTATGGTGTCGGAAGGAGAGTTCGCCGATGATAGCTCAGCGAGGTAAGGTCAGGGTAATCACGGGCAACGCCGCCGCGGCCTACGGGGCGATGCTTTGCCGGCCCGATGTGGCGACATCCTATCCGATAACCCCCATGAGCGAGGTCGCGGAGCAGCTATCGTCGTTCCGCGCCAACGGTCTCATGAAAACGGAGATGGTGGAGGTCGAGGGAGAAAACTCGGCAATGAACGTCGTCGCCGGCGCCAGCATAGCCGGGGGACGGACCTTCACCGCCACTTCTTCCTGGGGATTATCGTTCATGTATGACGCCGTGCAGCAGGCCGCCGGCTTCCGGGCGCCTATTGTGATGGTCATCGCCAACCGCGAGTCGCCGGGCATCCTGGCGGTGTCCGGCGGGCAGCAGGATATCATCAGCGTCCGGGACAGTGGCTGGATACAGATTATTGTCGAAGACGGCCAGGAAATCCTCGATACAGTCATAATGGCCTTCCGGCTGGCCGAGGATTATGACATACAGCTGCCGGTGATGGTGAACTACGACGGATTTTACCTTTCTTACATGGCCACGGCGATAGAAATTCCGGAGCAGGCGGACGTGGATAACTTCCTTGCACCTCTGAAAGACCAGCCGTTGCGCCAGACGCTCGAACCCGGCGTAGCCCTCGGCTGCGGCACCCACGGCATCGACCTGGGTTTCGTGGAACTGCGCTACCGGCAGTGCGCCGCCATGGAACGCGCCACCACGAAGCTGGATGAAATCGATAAGGACTTCGGTGAGTATTTCGGTCGGAGCTATAGGGGCCAGATAGAGGAATACCGCACCGACGACGCCGATATCGTCATCGTCGCCTCGGGCGGGGCCGCCGGCACGGCGCGGGTGGTGGTTGATGCCAAGAGGGACGAGGGAATCAAGGTGGGACTTATCAAGTTGAGGTTGTTCCGTCCTTTCCCCCGCCGTCGCCTGGTCGAAGCGCTCAAGGGGAAGAAGGCGATAGGCGTTATCGACCGGAGCGTCGGCTTCGGCTGGAACTGCGGCCCGATGTACATGGAACTGCGCGCCCTGACGCCGGAAATAGGTATCGTGCCCATGTTGAGCTATATCGATGGGCTGGCTAACCTGGACATCACCATACCTCACATCGCCAGGGTCGTCGATGAAGTACACGCTGCCGCCACGGGCAAGCCTTACCAGGAAGTGACCTGGATACCGCTGGAAGAGTGAGGAAGCGAATGGTAGAACAGAAGAAGAAACCAAAAATTTTCGACTATTTTCAAGAGAAGGAAGAACAGTATGCCGGTGGCGTCGCCTGGTGCCCGGGCTGCATGCTTGAGCTCACCGCCAGGTTCATACCGAAGGTTTTAGGCAGGGATATCGTGCTCGTCGGCTGCCCCAGTTGCTCGGCACCCGTCCTGTACGGTCAGAACCTGGGGACCTGGCACCGCATGTCTTACTTTAGCTGCCTGATGACCGGGGTCGCCTCCAGCGCTACCGGGATATCACGGTACTACCGCAAGATGGGCAGAGAAGCCACCATCGTCTGCTTTACGGGGGACGGATGCAGCGCCGATATAGGCTTCCAGCCGCTTAGCGGGGCGGCGGAGCGGAACGAGCACATCATCTATATCACCTATGATAACGAGGGCTACATGAACACCGGATACCAGAGGAGCAGTACCACGCCGCTGGGGGCCTCGACCAGCACCACGCCCGCCGGCGCCGTCAGCCATGGCAAACCGACCCCCGCCAAGAACGTACCCCTCCTCATGGCGATGCAGGGGGCCGCCTACGTGGCTACCGCTACCCTGAGCCACCTGGACGATTTCGCCAGAAAACTGGCCAGAGCCAGGGAAAAGAGTAGAGAAGGCTTCGTCTATGTCCACGTGTTCGCCCCGTGTGTCATGGGCTGGCGCATCGAGGCAGATATGTCCATCCAGATATGCCGCATGGCGGTGAGGACCAATTACTTCCCGCTCTGGGAAGCCGAAGACGGCCGGTTCCGCCTTACCCACGAGGTGACCGGTCCCAGGCCCGTCGCGGAGTTCATCAAGATGATACGTAAGTTCAGCCACCTGAAAGAGCCAGACATCGCCGAATTTCAGCAAATGGTCGACCGTAGGTACGCCATCATCAAGAAACTCTGTGCCGTCGATAATTAGTCACACTCACTGGAGAAGACCGTTTAAGGTCGAACAACTAGCAAAGTAATAAATACCTTAATTTTTGGTGTGTATCATAAGAGATACCCCGGGAATTCTCAGTGATAATTTTTCTCCGCCAGCCTCACGCCATCCTCTAAATTTCATAAATATGCAACTTTTTCGTTAGCTATTTTATAACTTTTACATCACTGTTCTGTCATAGTTTTATTAAATCATAGCTTTGGCCGGCGCGTTACTCAAAAAGAGGAGGAACAAAATGCGTAAACGTATATTGACTATCGCTGGTCTAATCATGCTTGCCGTCCTTGTTCTTGGCTTGCTGGGCTGTACGCAACAAACCAGCACACCCCCGGCGTCATTACCCGAGACATCGCCAACCCCTTCAATCACCCCGCCGCCGGTAACGGAGCCGGTATTACCAACCATTGCTGATGTCGTAATGAAGGTCAAACCCTCCGTCGTCGCTATTAACGTCGAGATTACGGCCTACGACATCTTCAACCGGCCGGTTCAAGAGGAGGGCGCCGGTTCGGGATGGATTATCCGCGATGATGGCTATATCGTGACCAATAATCATGTCGTAGAGGGAGCGACTGATATCGTTGTTACCCTCGCCGACGGCCGGACTCTTCCCGCCGATAATGTCTATACCGACCCGGTTACGGACATGGCTGTCGTCAAGGTAGATGCTCAGGACCTGCCGACCCTCAACACCGGCGACTCAGCCAACCTGAACGTGGGTGATTGGGTGGTGGCTATTGGCAATGCCCTGGGTCAGGGGATAAGCGCCACTAAAGGTATTGTGAGCGCACTGGGGATTTCCCTATCGGAGAGTCCCGGGCAGACCTTGCATAATCTGGTCCAGACCGATGCCGCCATCAATCCGGGCAACAGCGGCGGCCCGCTGGTTAATATGGCGGGAGAGGTTATCGGCATTACCAGTCTCAAAGTTTCCCAGGTCGGCGTCGAGGGCATGGGCTATGCCATAAGCATCGATGAAGCCTTGCCGGTTATTGACACGTTAATCAGCACGGGCTACGTGGTACGCCCCTACCTCGGAATAAGCGTTTACACCGTTGACCAATCGGTTGCCGCTTTTTATCGCCTGGGAACGGACAAAGGCGTATTGATTACGGATATAGCCAGCAGCAGCCCGGCGGATACAGCCGGATTGCGTGCCGGCGATGTTATTACCGCCGTTAACGGTAAAGAACAGGATGATGCCGGTGCGATGATGGACCTTATCAACTCCTTTCAGGTCGGGCAAAAAATAGACCTAACCTACTACCGTGGAAATAACGAGAACACTGTTTCGGTAACCCTTGCCGAAAGCCCACAATCATAAATTAAGGAGAAGGCGAATATTTTTTGGCGATGAATGTTGGCGGCATAATTCTGAGGGCAAGCTTAATTGTCGTAGTCCTCATAATTGTCATCACAATTTATATACGGAGGCGTAATAAGAAAAAAAAGGGCTCTAAAAAATGAATCCTTTATCCTTGTTTCTTGAACGGCATAATTCTCGGGTGTATCATTAATGTTGGAGTATTCTCTCCAGACCATCAGGCTGCTCAATGACCGCAATCGTTTTCAAGAGGGACAGGATAATAAAAATCTGAAAGCCCCCGGTTCTCCAAAAGGAGGATGGTATACTATGCCGGAAACCTCATCTACTCCGGAACTTTCACATTACAGGACGGAAGTCGTACTCAGAGACGGCTCGATAGTCTTGCTCAGACCCATTGAAAAGAGTGATGTAAATCTCTGGCTGTCTTTCCTGTCCCGGTTGAGCGTACACACCAAATATCTGCGTTTCCATAACATACCGAGGGAAATGACTGAAGAGGATGCAAACCGTTACTGCACGGTAGATTATCATAACGCATTTGCCTACGTCGCCGAAACCGGCAAAGGCGAGAGCCGGAAAATCATCGCCATCGCACGTTATTATCGCATGCCCGATGGCCGCTCGGCCGAAGTTGCCTTTGCCATCGACGATGTCTACCAGGGAAAGGGTCTCGGCACCAGGCTTATGGAAGCGCTGGTAAATGTTGCCCGGGAGAACGGAATTTCCGTTTTTAAGGCCCATGTCCTGTCCCAGAATGCAACCATGATGGAAATTTTCCGGGAATACGGCTTCCATGTTTCCAGCGAGCTTGAGGACGGCGTTTACTATGTCACCTTCCCCATAAAGCCAACCCGGCGCGCGGACATCAGGGAAGCCGCCCGTGACCGTACCGCCACTATAACGTCGCTTAAACCGATACTTTCACCCAGGTCGGTAGCCATCATCGGAGCTGCCCGCTTCCCCGGTACCATCGGCAATCTGCTCATGCGCTGTATATTGCAAAATGGATTTACCGGCATAGTGTACCCTGTTAATCCCAATGCCGAAGCGGTGCTATCTGTAAAGTCTTACGCCTCGGTACTGGATATTCCAGGCGACGTGGAAATGGCCGTCATCGCCGTACCTGCCGCCATCGTCAATAAAGTTGCCGACGAATGCGGCCGGAAAGGGGTACGCGCCATTATCGTCATCTCCGATGGATTCCGGGAGCGCGGACCGGAAGGTGCTTCCAGGGAGGAGGGACTAAAGAGCATCGCCCTCAGCTACGGAATGCGCCTGGTCGGCCCCAACTGCATGGGTGTTATCAATACTGACCCGGACGTAAGACTTAATGCTACTTTTTCTCAGGTTTACCCACCCGCTGGTAACGTGGCTTTTCTTTCGCAGAGCGGCGCCATGGGGCTGACTATTCTGGAGCAGGTTAAAAACCTGAACATGGGTATTTCCACATTTGTCAGCGTGGGCAACCGCGCCGATGTATCTTCCAATGATTTTTTACAATACTGGGAGAAAGACCCGGCAACCGGAGTAATTTTGCTTTATCTTGAGTCTTTCGGTAATCCCCTTCGTTTTGCCCGGCTTGCTCGACGTGTATCCGCAAAGAAGCCCATCGTGGTGGTGAAAAGCGGCAGTACCGCCGCCGGCGCCCGGGCGGCTTCCTCGCATACCGGAGCACTGGCTACCTCGGACGTTGCTTCGGACGTGTTGTTCCAGAATGCCGGAATCATCAGAGTAAATGCCGTGGAGGAGCTTTTTAGCCTGGCCACTCTATTATCTACGCAGCCCTTACCCAGAGGCAGGCGTTTGGTAATTATCACTAACGGGGGCGGCCCGGGTATTATCGCCGCCGATACCGCCTCTCGTAACGGACTGGAAATAGTAGAGCTTTCACAGGACACCATCGAAAAAATCAAGCCCGTGCTGAAACGGGATATCAATCTCGGTAATCCCCTTGATACCACCGCCGGTGCCACCGCCGAAGAATACGAAGGAATACTCAAGGTGCTGGCCGCCGATAAAGATATCGACGCTGTCCTGGCTATATTCATTCCTCCGATCGTCGTCGAGACGGAAGAAATGGAGGAGGCGATACGCCGGGCAGCGCCGGTATTCTGGCGCTATAAAAAACCCATGCTTACCTGTTTCATCGGCCAGAAAGGTCTCAGTATCCGGTTCGGTTCCCGCGGACGGTACATCCCCTGCTATATGTTCCCGGAGGAAGCTGTCATATCGCTAAAGCGGGCTACGGAGTATGCCGAAATGCGGCGGAAGCCTCGCGGTAAAGTGCCGCCGATTAAAGGCATTAATAAGGCTAGAGCCCGTGAGATCATAGAATCCGCTATGCGTAAAAGTGCCGAGAGGCCGCTATGGCTGTCAACGGAGGATATAGCGGGATTGCTTGATTGCTATAGGATAAGCCGGGTAAATATAGTGGTAGCCGGTAGCGCCGCTCAGGCAAAGGCTGCCGCTGCTAAAATAGGTTTCCCGGTAGCCGTCAAACTGGAATCGCCGACAATTACCCATAAGACCGACGTCGGTGGTGTGGTGCTGAATGTCAACTCGGAAAAAGAGGTGGAACAGGCCTTTAACACTATAAGGACAAACCTCGAAAAACAGGGAAAACTCAAGGAGATGACCGGCGTAACCGTGCAACCGATGGTCAAGGAAGGAGTCGAGGTAATCGTCGGCGTTACACAGGACCCCACATTCGGGCCGTTGATTATGTTCGGCTCCGGAGGCATCTACGCCGAGTTGATAAAGGACTTTGTTCTCAAACTTCAACCGATTACTGATGTAGATGCAGCCGAGATGATAGGCTCGCTGAAGATGTCCAGGCTTTTTGAAGGATACCGCGGTTCGCTCCCCAGCGACACCAATGCCATCAAAGACCTCCTGTTGAGGGTATCGGCTCTGGTGGAAGGTGTGCCGGAAATCGCCGAGCTTGACCTCAATCCCGTTAAGTGTCTGGCTCAAGGGGAAGGGTACCGGGTTATCGATGCCAGAATCATGGTCAGGTAAAGATTCCTGGCTGTTACCTGGTATTTCCTCGTAACTATCCTGTCTGTCTTAATTTTTTTCATCCGCCATATGCTCTCACTGGCATTCCATATAGTATAATTTGGGTTCTATTTGCTTTTAGTTGTCGGTGCCAACCTCACCCCTGTATCCCCTCTCCAGCCAGAG
>CAYTZI010000006.1:0-29643 GCA_964442335.1 uncultured Dehalococcoidaceae bacterium
TCGAAGGCCGTGCTTACACTAGCTATCCTGGCGGCGCTGGCGGGACTGGGCTATAAGACCGGCGACTGGCTTCAGGGGATAAGCGACGTACAATACGCCTTCCTGGCTTTTTACCTGCTGCTGGGGGTGGGGCTCTACAGTATCGCCACGATACATTTGCGTTACCCGCGACTTAAATACTACTCGCCGCGCTACCAGATATTCGGGCTGATACTCCTCTTGCTCATGTTGTATGTGCTCTCTTTCCGCGACCTTTTTAACAATTCCACGCTGAGTCACTGGGACTTCAACAGTCTGCCGCTCGTGTTTATCATCGTCTTTCACATCGCCGCCGCCGTCGCCGTGGGCGGTTCTATATGGAGCCTCGCCCTTGATACCAGCCGGAAGCAGGTCTCCGGCACCCGTTCGGGCGACCTAGCCGGAATTATCGTCGTTACGTTAACGGGCTACCTGGCGCTCTTCCTGCCTTTCCTGAGCCCGGTTTCCTATACGATAATCTTTAACGTGGTGCTGCTGGCCGCCATCCTGGGACTCATTTTCCTCGGCTACTTCCAGGGAGTCGGCTACCTGGTAAACATCGGCCTCTTCTTCTTCGGGCTTATGGTTATCGGGCGGTATTTCGACCTCACCTGGGACCTGCTACCGCGCTCGGCGTTCTTCATCGTGGGCGGCCTGCTGCTCCTCGGGGTGGGAATCCTTCTCGAAAGGCTACGGCGCAGAACGCTGAAACAGATGCACGCCATTGAGGTTACGGATGAAAATGAAGACTAGGCTGGGCTTCATCCTGCTGATACTGTTCCAGGTCCTTATCCTGGTGGGATGGACCGCCTACAATGAGGTATCCCTCGCCACCGGCAAAGAGGTCGTCCTTCAGGCCGCGCCTCTGGACCCCTTTGACCCGTTCCGCGGCGAGTTCCTGCAGTTGAGATATGATATATCAACTCTGCGTAACGTGCCGGGGCTCTCAACCCTTGAGTCCGGCGGCAGGGCCTACGTGCGGCTGGAGCAGCACGGCGAGGTCTGGACGGCCGTTGAGGTATCCGGGACGAAACACGAGGACTGGGATGTCTTTATCGCCGGTAAAATGAATTTCATTTCCCCCACCACGGCAACGCTGACGTACGGCATAGAGTCCTACTTCGTGCCGCAGGGCAAGGGACCCGAGATAGAGCGGGCACAGGATATAAAGGCGCGCGTGCGCATAAACGGCTCGGGCCAGGGTTTTATCGTGGGACTAATCGTGGACGGCGAACCTTTCCAGCTCGATTGAAAAGCAAGCTCTACAGCGCCGCTTTTTTAAGATATTGTCTCCGGTACAGGGCCCGCGGGTTCACCAGGCAGCCCGGCGGCGACTTTATCATCAGTCCGGACACGGCCTCCCCGTGCGGCTCGGTGGCGGGGGTCCTCCCCTCAAGCTCGTCCTTTACCTGCAGGACCAGCATCGTTCTCTTTTCCAGCTCGTTGACCACGCGCTCGACGCGGGACACTTCCCTTACCGATTTATCCGCCTCGATGGAATGGGACAGCCGGTATAAAATCTGGTTCTGCTCGGCGGCGCTGTTCTTCAGCGACTGCGAGGCTTCGCTGAGTCCCTGGATGGCGCTGGTATGGCTGGCCATGTGGCGGGCGTACTCCTGCATGGCGGACGCGAAGCTTTCCAGCGCCTTTTCCGTTCCTTCGTAGCGGCGCGAAAGCTCGTATACAAGCTGCGGACTATTGCCCGCGAAAGCAAACGCCTGCTGGTACTTCCTCAGGCCGGCAGCAAGCAGACTAATTACCCTTTTCATTGCTCTTTCGATTATTATAGCTTTATGTTAACACGCAAATCAAGCACCATTATTGTAAACGACTGAAAAGAGAATTTCAACAGGTGTGCGCGCACTCAGGGGCTCAGTTTGGAAAAAAGGGATAAAACGAACGGGTATTCAGCTAATTATCGACGGAGCCGACATCCAGCAGCATTTCGGCGAGGGACACGGCCACGTTGATGCGCCCTTTGCCCGTCCCCTCGACATCACTCGCGTCACAGCCGTCTTCTATCGCCCGGCGGACCTCATCATTAAGATTGCCGTCGCCGTTGGTATCGGCCGCGATGGAAAACAGCAGCGCGGCCAGTCCGCTCACGTAGGCGGTGGCGAAGGAAGTGCCGTGCTTGAACCCGTACCTGTCGCCCGGCAGGGTTGAATAGATATCCATTCCCGGGGCAGCCACGTCCACCCAGTCGCCGTAATTGGCCAGCGGGGCCAGGGCGCCGTTTTCCTGGAGGGCCGTCACGGCGATGCAGTTCTCGTACGAAGCCGGGTAGACCGGCGCTGTATCGCCGTTGTTGCCGGCGGCAGCGATAACCACCACACCGTTATCCCAGGCGTAGTCTATCGCCTCTTCCAGCCCGGGTCTGGTCTCGCTGAACTGGATGCTGATATTTATCACTCTCGCGCCGCTGTCAACCGCCTGATAAATGCCGTCGATCAACCTTGAAATCTGGCACCTGCCGCTGTCGTCGGCTACTTTTATATTAATAAGTCGACTTTGCGGCGCCAGGCCGATTATGCCCAGGTTGTTTTCCGCGTTAGCCGCGATAATCCCGGCGACCGGTGTGCCGTGCCCGAAGACATCGCCGGGGGAACCGCTCTGCGACAGGTCAATCTCCGCCACCACCCTTCCGGAAAGCTCTTCATGGTCTCCATCGATGCCTGTGTCCAGTATCGCCACCAGCACCGGCGAGCTATCGCGAGGATTCCATGTCGAGGGCAAAGCGTGAATTTCCTTGAGCGCCCATCCGGATTTATCAGCTATAACTGCGGGGTCTGCGCTCGTAAGCGGAACGTCACCTGCTCCCGGTAAAATGACTGGCACTGCTTCATCGGGGACAGGCTGACGCAGGCTCGAAACGCCGATGTATCCGTAGTTTTCCGAGGCGGCGTAGCTCGCGGTAAAACCCTGCCAGCTGGCAAATAAACTGACAGCTATCAGTATCAGTAAAAGGAATGTCCTCAGTGATAATTTGTTCACTGTTATTAATCTTATTCATAAGCCGCCGGTCCGTTGAATCACCCGATGGTCATGAAAAAGGTGGTATTTTGGTAGCCGGTACTACCCGCTATCTTATTGCTGTACATATTTATGAATTTGTTTTTCTGTGTTGTTTTAATATATGATTAGGTTACTGACATTTGACACATTTGTTTCTTGAGGGTAAAACCACTTCCGACCAGTTTTAAACCTGATTAATACTGATTTCTAACATGGCGATACTAATATTTAAGTAGGAAACCATACCGGACGTGTTATGGCATGCGTTCAGGTATGTACGTTGTTATAAATGAAAAAACTTTCGGCTTTAGTATTGCTGGCGGTACTGGTACAGATTGTCTTTCCCCAGAGCGCCGCGGCGGCAACCTGCCAGCCTGATATCACCGTGACGCCTGCCTCGATAGACTTCGGCGAAGTTACCGTCGGCACTTACAGCGCTCCCGTGACGGTAACCGTCAGAAACGACGGGGATACCGACCTCGTCATATATTCCGTAGATATCGCCGGAACGGACGCCTTCCAGTTCTATATCAGCAGCATACAGGCGACTTCTCAGGTGATACCGCCGGGCGGCTCGGCCAGCGGCACTATCGTATTCAATCCCACCTCCGCCGGCGATAAGTCCGCCAGGCTCCGCATCTGTTCCAACGACCCCCACGACCCCTGGGCCTATGTTTACTTATACGGCACCGGCGTTTACGAACCCTCCCTTCAGCCGGATATCGCCGTGCAGCCACCGGCGCTGGACTTCGGTCCCGTGCAGGTGTCCACCTCGAGCCCGCCGCGGACAGTGACGGTGACCAATGAAGGCACCGCTAATCTCGTTCTCTATTCGGCCAGCATCGGCGGGACAGACGCTTCCCAGTTCAGTATCGGGACAATTGACGCCACTTCTCACGTGCTTGTCCCCGGAGAATCGACCAGCGGTACAATTCTGTTCAGCCCCACTTCCGCGGGAGACAAGTCCGCCTACCTGCGTATATATTCCAGCGACCCCGATGAATGCTGGGTCTACGTCGATTTAACGGGTGAGGGCGTTACGGAGTCGGTCGCCCCGGATATCACCGTGAGCCCGCTTTCAGTAGATTTCGGCTCAATTCCGGTGGGTTCGTCCAGTCCCGCCGAGAACGTAACCGTGACCAACGACGGCACCGCCTATCTGGATATCGGCAACCTTACCATAGACAACGGCCTGTTCTCTATATCCAGCGGCAATATCTCGGGCCAGACGTTTGCCCCCGGCGACTCGGCGAATATCAGCCTTATCTTTTCCCCGGTAGCCGCCGGAGCGCAGTCCGCCGAGCTTTCCATACCCTCCAACGACCCCGATGAAGACCCCGTAGTGGTGGCGCTGACAGGCTCGGGGCAGGAAAGCACAACCGAACCGGACATCAGCGTTACGCCCGACTTCATCGATTTCGGCTCCATTCCGGCGGGCACGTCCAGCGCCGCCGAAAACATTACCGTCACCAACGAGGGCGACGCCGATTTAGTTATCGGCAATCTTACCCTCGATAATATCTATTTCGCCATATCCAGCGGCAACATCTCGGGGCAGACGCTTGGCCCCGGCGACTCCGCGAATATCAGCCTTGTCTTTTCTCCGGCGATTACCGGAGCGCAGATAGCGCAGCTGACCATACCCTCCAACGACCCCGATGAAGACCCGCTGCCGGTCTTTCTCTACGGCACCGGCACCGCCCCTCTTTATCCGAATATTACCGTTTACCCACTGTCTATCGACTTCGGACCGATTGAATCGGGAAACACCAGCCCGCCGCAAACCGTTACCATCACCAGCGACGGCACCGCCGACCTTATACTTGGCACCATCTCTATCGGCGGGCCTGATTTTACGGAGTTCGATATTGTCAGCGATAACGCTTCCGGCCAGACGCTGCCGCCGGGGACCTCCGCCAACGTGTCCGTAAGCTTTAGCCCCGTTTCCCCCGGGGACAAACTGGCCCATCTCGTTATCCTCTCCAACGACCCCGATATCAACCCCGTCCCCGTCGAGCTTAAAGGCAGCGGCACTGAAGCCGCCGCGCCGGATATATCTATCAGTCCCCTCTTCATCGATTTCGGTTTCGTGGAGACGGGCACAACCAGCGCCGCTGAAAACATTACCGTCACCAATGAAGGCAGCGCGGACTTGGTTATCGGCAATCTTACCCTCGATAATACCTATTTCGCCATATCCAGCGGCAATATTTCGGGGCAAACGCTTGGCCCCGGCGACTCAGCGAATATCAGCCTTATCTTCTCTCCGGCGGTCACGGGGACGCAGATAGCTCAGTTGACCATCCCCTCCAACGACCCCGATGAAGACCCGCTGGTGGCCCCTCTCTATGGCACCGGCACCGCTCCCCTTTATCCGAATATCGCGGTTTCTCCCGCCACGCTCGATTTCGGGCAGATTGTCACCGGGGAGACCAGCCTGCCGCAGACGGTGACCGTTACCAGCGACGGCACCGCCGACCTCGTTCTTGGCACCGTCTCCATCGGCGGCCCTGACGCTATGAATTTCAGCATCCTGAGCGATAACGTCTCCGGCCAGACACTGCCTCCGGGGACGTCCGCCAATATATCCGTCGTTTTCAGTCCCGCTTCGGCTGGCTTTAAAGGCGCCCCATTGGTTATCTTCTGCAACGACCCCGATAATCTCTCGCCTGTCGTCCATCTGTACGGTACCGGCATTGAACCCGATATCGATGTCAGCCCGGTATCGATTGATTACGGCGACCTGCCCGTCGGCGCCACCAGCGCGCCCGTTCCCGTGACGATTGCCAACATCGGCACCTACGACCTGATAATCGGGAGCATCACCATCGTCGGAACGGACCCCCTTGACTTCATCATCGCCAGCGATAACGCCTCCGGCCATACTCTAGGTCCCGGCGAATCCGCCAATATCTCCGTACGGTTCAGTCCCCAGGACGTTGGCGCCAGGGTTGCCGGCGTCCAGATACCTTCCAGCGACCCGGATGAAAGCGCCGTTTTCGTGCTGCTAAACGGAACAGGGACGACGCCGCCGGAGCCTGATATCGACGTTGTGCCGATGTCGCTAGACTTCGGCTCAACAATTCCGGTCGGACAAACCGGGGCGCAGAGACTGGTGACCATTTCCAATATCGGCACGGCCGATTTATTTATCGGCGCTCTGGTTATAGTGGGGTCAAATCCCGATGACTTCGTCATCTTTATCGATGAGGCCTCGGGAGCAACCCTGCCTCCCGGTAGCTCAGTACATGTATATTTGAGGTTCAGTCCCACGGCCATAGGCCTCAGGGAGGGCGGCCTGCAGATACCCTCTAACGACCCCGATGAAAGCCAGGTAGTCGTCGCGCTGGCGGGAACAGGGGCCGGCACGCCGGATATCCTGGTTGACCCACTTTATATTGATTTCGGCTACGTACAGGTCGGAGATTCGAGCGCGGACAGGGTGGTGACAATCACCAATGTCGGCACCGCCGACCTCCTTATCGACCTGGCTGCGCTGAGCGGATATGACAGCCCGCATTTCACCATCACTGACGACAGTGCGTCAGGAAATACGCTGATACCCGGCGCTTCGACTACCGTTTCGTTAAGGTTCACTCCTTCAGACGCCGGCTTTAAATCCGCCGAACTGGTTATCGCGTCTTACGACCCGGATGAAAGCTACTCGTACGTCTACCTTTTCGGAACGGCCACCGAAGCCCCCCAGCCCCGCATCCAGGTCGAGCCGGACTACATAGACTTCGGAACCGTCACGGCGGGCTCCTCGAGCGCGCTCAGTACGGTTACCATCACCAATGCCGGCGGGGCTGACCTGATTGTCTATGCGCTGTTCCTTTCCGGCGTTGACCAGACGGAATTCTCTATCCCTTACGACTACGCCTCGGGGCAAACTCTCGCCCCCGGCGCTACCGCTAATTTTCCCGTGCAGTTCAACCCGGTAACCGCCGGTCCTAAATCCGGCGTAATAGAGATATATTCCAACGACCCTTCTTATACCTATTTCCCGTTTTATGTATATCTGGCGGGTAACGCAGGCACGGTCCCCGTGCCGGACATCACGGTAGAGCCGCCCGATATAAATTTTGGAAACATACTGGTCGGGGCGGACAGTCCCGACGAGATGGTTACCATTACCAATGACGGCGATGCCGACCTGTTTATCGGGGATATTGACATCGTGGGCATGGACCCGGGGGATTTCGCCATCGTCGGTGACGGCGCTTCCGGCGGTACTCTGGCCCCCGGTGCGTTCGCCGTCGTCTCTGTCCGGTTCAGTCCGTTGTCCCCGGGCCTGAAATCGGCCGCGGTGCAGGTACCCTCCAGCGACCCGGATGAGCCTGCCGTCTATGTGCCCCTGTACGGGAACGGCACCGCGCCGGATATCGCCGTGGACCCGCCGGCGGTGAATTTCAGCTACGTTCAGGTAAGCACTACCAGTCCTCCCAGGAACGTCACGGTGACCAACGAGGGCACGGCCGACCTGAATATAGGAACAGTCATGTTGACGGGCGGCGATGTATCGGAGTTCTCGATAGCGAGCGATAACGCGTCATTGAAGACGCTGCCTCCGGGCTCTTCGGTCGGGATAACCGTTACTTTCACTCCGTCTTCCGCCGGGACAAAATCGACCTATTTGATCATCCCCTCCGACGACCCCGATGAAAACCCCGTGAGCGTTACCTTAAGCGGCACCGGTACCACAGAGCCGCTTACACCTGATATCACCGTTAGTCCTCTTTCGCTCGATTTCGGTGATGTGTTGGCCGGTACGGACAGCGCCACCCAAAACGTCACCATAAGCAATGACGGCACCGCCGACCTGCTTATCGGCAATCTCACGATAGACAGCGGCCTGTTCTCCATAGTGAGTGGCAATATATCGGGTCAGACTCTCGGCCCCGATGCCTCGGCGAATGTCACTCTGGTCTTTTCTCCGGTTTCCGAGGGAGCGCAGTCCGCCAATCTTACCATCCCCTCCGACGACCCCGATGAAGGCGAAATCAAGGTCGAGCTATCAGGCAACGGTTTTGTCCCTTACGCCGACCTTTCTATCGCTAAGTATGATAGTCCCGACCCCGTTGCTGCCGGCGCCGACCTCACTTATACACTCATTGTAACCAACAACGGCCCCTCGGATGCCAGCGGCGTCAGCGTAATCGATAACTTGCCCGCCGGAACCGTGTTCCAGTCGGCGACAACGCTGACCGGTTCAGCGAGCCACACGTCCGGCAATGTTACCTGGGACATCGGCAGCCTGGGTATCGGGGCTTCCGCCAACCTCACCATTATCGTTACGGCCCCGACCATAGCGGGAACGTATACCAATAACGCCAGCGTGACCGGTGTTGAAGCCGACCCGTTAGCGTCCAATAACAACGCCTCCGTAATTACGACGGTCCTGGCCGGTAGTTACCCGGACATTACCGTATCGCCGGCGCTGATTGATTTCGGGACGGTGTTGGTCAACACATCGAGCGCGGGTGAAAACGTCACCGTGACCAACGACGGCACCGCCGACCTCGTTATCGGCGCGGTTACTGTAAACGACGCGCAGTTCGTCATCTCGAGCGCAGACATCCCGGGTAATACTCTCGTGCCGGGGGCCTCGGCCAATATCACAATCGTCTTTACGCCGACCGCTACCGGGTTGCAGTCCGCCGACCTTACGATTCCCTCCAACGACCCTGACGAAAATCTGGTCACCGTGGCACTCCGTGGTACCGGTATTGAACCAGATATCAACGTCACGCCTCTATACATATTCCTCGGGCGTGTGGAAAAGGGCATGTCCAGTTCCACCAAGAAGGTCACGGTGACCAACGAGGGCACCGCGCCGCTCAGCATCGGCAACCTTACCATCAATAACGCCCGGTTCATTATTTCCAGCGGCAATATTTCAGGTCAAATACTGCTTCCAGACGCCTCAGCCGATATCATGCTCGTCTTCAGGCCGGTAGCCGCGGGGGCGCAGTCCGCTACTCTTACCATCCCCTCCGACGACCCGGATGAAAACCCGGTTATCGTATTCCTATCGGGATTGGGGACCAGCCCCGGACCCGGACCCGGCCCGAACCCTCCCGAACCTACTCCGACGCCGACGTCCACGCCGCAGGCCGGACCGCTGGAATATTTTACGGTGGATTTCCTCAGCGAAATCACCAGAGAGATAGCGGAAAACGGCCGGCCGATAAAAGATATGAAAGCGCCCAGCCCCGACGGAATCCAACTGCTGGAGATAGAGGCGTGGACGGCGGCCTCCGATAACGCCGGCTTGATGGTCACCCTGCTGGAAATCAGGGAAGCGCCGGTGCCCGACCTTCCGGAAAACACGGTGCTCGTCGGCAAAGCCTATGAATTTAAACCCACGGGAACGGTTTTCGATAGACCCATCAGGCTCACGCTCGGCTATGACGTCAACGAGCTGCCGGACGGCGTGATATCCGTCGGCGCGGCATACTATACATCTGATGGCTGGGTATACCTTGAGACCGAACCCTCCAACGTTGCCGAGCTCGGCAGGCTGACCGCGCCGGTAAATCACTTTACCGTGTTCGCCGTGCTGGCTAAAGTGACACCGCAAACCGGGCCCCCACCCGAGCCCGAGCCTGAACCCGTACCCGAGCCCGGACCCGAGCCGGGGCCGGAAATAACGCCCGCCTCGTTCGTCCTGAGCCACCTGTCCATTACTGCTTCCGAGACCAGGTACTTCGAGCACTGGACTTACGTTGTCAATACCGGCGAAGAAGCGGTAATCACCGTGGATGTCACCAACGACGGGGGAGAGACAGGCGTTTATACCGTGACCCTGCTCATCAACACGGTGCCGCGGGAACAGAAAGAAATTACCCTCGGGCCCGGTCAAACGGAGACGGTATCCTTCACCGTCACCAGCGACGAGACCGGCAGGTACGACGTAGCTATCGGCGAGATGACAGGGTCGTTCTTCCACGAGATATGGGTCAACTGGTGGCTCATCGCGGGGACTACCGGGGCGCTCATTTTATTAGCCTGGCTGGTCTGGTATATAATAAACAGGAGAAGAAAAGCCAAGACGCAGGCATAAAATACTCTTGAAGGGGAGTGCCGATGGCATGAAATCACTGAACGTAGTCGTCGATATTCCCGCCTTCGATAAGACCCTCCCCACCGCCGACAAAGAGACTTTACGGCAGATTGGACTCGTCAGCCCGGAAATAAAGGTCACCGACGCCTCTCCCCTCGCGGCGGCCGAGTTCCACGGAGACACCTCCGGCAAAGAGAAACTCGACGCCGTTCTCGCCGAGGCCGACGTCATTTACGGGCTCATCCCTCCGAAGGACCTCCTCGCCAGGGCTCCCCGGCTCAGGTGGATTCAGATGACGTCCGCCGGCGTCGACCGCCTCCGCAATACCGATATCTGGCGGAGCAAGCTGATAATCACCGGGGTCAGCGGCATACACGCCACGCCCATCGGAGAGTTCGTTCTTGAACTGATGCTCATGTTCGCCAAGGGGGCCCCCCAGTGCTTTCTGATGAAGCAGAAGCGGGAGTGGCGCAGGTTTATGCCGGTCGTTCTGCGGGGTAAAACGGTGGGTATTATCGGGGCGGGGCACATCGGAAGGGAGGTCGCCCGCCTCTCCAAAGCCTTCGGCATGAGAGTCGTCGCCACCCGGAGGTCGGCCAGGAAACCGGGGACCGCCAGGTATATCGATAGCCTTCTGCCCGCTGACCGGTTGCCTTCGCTGCTGGCGGAGAGCGACTTCGTTATCGTGGCTACACCCTACACCACGGAAACGCACCACCTCGTCGGGGAAAAAGAGCTAAAAACGATGAAACCCGCCGCCTATATTATCAATATCGCGCGGGGCGGGATTATCGACGAGGAAGCGCTGGTGAAAGCCCTCGACAATAAGTGGATTGCCGGGGCGGGACTCGACGTCACCGCCAGGGAGCCGCTGCCCCCGGAGAGTCGCCTCTGGGACTTCGATAACGTTATCCTGAGCCCGCACGTTGCCGGCGGTATGGAGGAGTACATGGCGCGCGCGACGGCCTTATTCTGCGAGAACCTCAGGAGATACCTGGCCGGCAAGAAGCTGCTGAACGTAATCGATAGAGAGAAGGGGTACTAGAAGCCCCGTATACCAGCACCCCGGCACCAATTGCTTTATTCCACTGGCGATGATACCGCAGGAACGGCCGTATATTTTCTCCATGAACAAGGCGCGCTCGTGGTATTCCACGCCGGCCGCATACCCTACCGGCTCGCTGCCTTTATCAAAGACCCCGTCGACCCGCGGGATGGCTATCGAAGTCAGGGAAATCAGAATAATCACCATGATGAAAATTTCCAGTAATGCCCTGCCGGTCTTCTTATCCTGCATGTTCCCCTCACGGCCTGGTAATTACTTAAGTAATAATCGGGCTCTAGTACTAATGTAATGGTTATCCCTCCGCCGGACATCGATATCAATAGCCATTTTTCATAAGGGCTATCCCTTATTCTCCGGGATGAGGGTCAACCCTCATGTAAAATAGTGTGTTTCGTGCTTTTCTTATACTGAATGTATATATTACATTGAGAACGTGCCAAACATTAAAAAGGCCCTGATAATCAATTGCACGATGGGACAGCCCCTGCTGCCCGGGATTCTCACCGGGGCCCGGTTCTTCGTCGATACCGCCTCGGAAACCCTTAAAGGCCTGAGACTCCTCGAAACAGGTTCTTATGATATCGTCGTCGTCGTGGAAAACCGCAGCCCTGAAAGCTGGCAGGTCTGCCGCAGAATCAGAGACCTGTCTTCCGTCCCCCTAATCGTTATCAGCGCCAACGCGGGACCCGATGCCTGCGCCAGAGCGATTGAGGCCGGCGCCGATTATTTCCTTAGAAGGCCTTTCGGCCCCAGGGAGCTCGTGGCAAGGGTAAACGCCCTGCTGAAACGCCCGCTGGCTCCCCAACCATCGCCCCGCTTCGTCGAGACCGTCGTCGAGCCCGTCGTCGTGTCCAACGACTGATACCGGCCCGTGCTATCCGCCAGTTTCACCCCTTATTGCCTCATGCTGTACGCCCGCGGGTTGATATCAAGCTGCCGCAGGTAGTAAAATCAAGATAGATAGGGAAAGTAGAAATCCCGGTCGGGGTTATTTGCGTATTTAAACATACCTCGATATACTATGCACGAATAGATATCCATGAAGGGAGATAATCAGTCAATGCCAGACTATGTTGCTTTGAAGAAAAAGGTTGACGAACTGGCGGAGAGGGTCTGGGATTTTGAGGGCATTAAGGCCAGGATTAACAAGATGGTCAAAGAAGGGATTCCCAAGAAAAAGCTCGACCCCGCGGAGTTGCTCGCCAAAAAGAGTGAAATCCTCGACCGCGTCCAGCTGCGGGCCGAGGAATACAACTTTATTTTCAAGAACTGCGCCCAGGGCACGGCGCTGGCGCTGATGGAAGAGTTCGGGCTGGGAAGCATGGAAGTCATCAAGGCGCTGACCACCTTCCCCGGTATCGGCGGCACGGGCGATATGTGCGGCGGCATTACCGGCACCCTTATCGCCTTCGGCCTTTTTTACGGCCCCGATGACCCGCTGGACCTTTCATTCCTGGACGACCCTCTGAAAAACCCCTTTATTACCTCCCAGAAACACATGGCCTTCTTTGAAGACGCCGTGGGCAATATGTACTGCTCCGATATCATCGAGAACGTGATACTCGGGCGCCGGCTGAACCCGGGCGAAAGCGAAGCGGCCATGATAGAGTTCACCCATGAAAAAGGCTTTGAGAAGTGCGGCCTGCCGCCGGGGCTGGGCGTCAGGATTGCCGCCGGGTTCATGATAGACAGCCTCCAGAAAAAAACGTAGGAAAAGAAAATATTACATGTCGGGGTTTTTCTGGCACGTTTTTACTTTCACCGCCGTATTCATCTTCTTTGTCCTTGCCGTCTACCGGGTCGTTGCCATCATCAGGATGCCGGTCCACCTCAGATGGGAACTCGCCCCGATACCGCATGAAAAGGGGAAATCAAAATACGGCGGCTCTTACCTTGAGGATTTCGAATGGTGGCGCAAGCCCAGGCGCCGCTCGCTCCTCGGCCCGATTATTTACATGCTCAAGGAAATATTCCTGTTTAAAGGCGTCTGGAAAAATAACCGCTCCTTCTGGCCCTTTGCTCTGCTGCTGCACGTCGGGATTTACCTGTTCGTAATAACGGTCCTGCTCAATATACTTAACGCCGTGTTTATTGCCACCGGAGTCCCGGCCCCGGTGCTTAACGTATTTTTCGGTATAACCTCGGTGGTAGCGCTGGCGGGTTTTCTGGCGGGTACTGTAGGGTCGATATCCATGATTATAAAGCGCAGCATCGACGCCGATTACCGGCCGTTTACCACTCCCTTGATGTATTTCAAGCTCGGGTTCCTGGCGGCGGTATTTGTCACCGGCATCTGGGCATGGTCCGCCACCCCGGCTTACGCCTCCACGACGGGCCGGTTCGTGAGAGACCTCTTTACGCTGGACGGCGGCATAGGAGCAGCGGCGCCACTGGCGACCAACATTATCATCTCGCTCCTGTTCATCGCCTATCTGCCCCTGACGGACATGCTGCACTTCATCACCAAGTATTTCACCCACCACGCGGTACGCTGGAACGACGAGCCTGTGGACGGAAAAATGGACAAGAAACTGGTCGACCTCATAACGGAACCGGTGCGCTGGGGAGCCCCTCACGTGGGGTCGGGAAAAAGCTGGGGGGAAATAGCTTCGGGGAAAGTCAAAGATGGCAAAAAGACTTAAGCTTACTGACATATCGAAAAACGGCGACAGCCAGCTCAGCGATATCGATGTCGCCGCGCTCATGCCTCTGCCTCCCCCGTACGATAAAATCGATGATTTGCCGCCGATAAGGCCGCTCACCGACGACCAGCGGGAAAGGCTGGAGTCAAACCTCGACGGCATCGTGGCGCTGGCTTTGCCCCGCCCCAAGAATAAAGAGGAAGAACAGAAATACATCGAGCAATTTATCTCAGGACTGAAGAAGCTCCTGAGCAAAGAGGACAACTGGACTTTCCTCCAGCCGCTGCTGCTTTCGCTGGATTATTGCGCGCGCTGTCAGACCTGCTCCGAAGCCTGCCATGTCTACCTCGCCAGCGGTAAAAACGACCTCTATCGACCTTCCTATCGCTCGGAGATATTCCGCCGCCTGGTCAATAAATACGGAAAGCCCGGCGGTAAACTGAAGGCTAAGCTGGAGGGGAACGATATCGAGCTCAACTGGTCGACTGTAAGCCGGCTGTACGAGCTTGCCTACCGCTGCAACCTCTGCCGCCGCTGTGCGCAGGCCTGCCCCATGAGCGTTGATAACGGCCTCATCACCCGCGAGATACGCAAGCTGTTCAGCCAGGAGCTCGGCTGGGCCCCCCTCGAGCTCCATGAAAAGGGCACGGTCCTCCAGCTTGAGGTCGGCTCTCCGACCGGCCTGAGGCCTGCCGTCGCTAAAGACAACCTGGGCTTCCTCGATGAAGAGTTTTCCGAGTCCACCGGCCTTGAGGTGAAGACCCCCTGGGACAAAAAAGGCGCCGACCTCCTCCTTATCCACAGCGCCGGGGACATCATTTCTTTCCCGGAAAGCCCCATTTCCTTCACCATTATCTGCAACGCCGCCGGTCTCAACTGGACGCTCTCCTCGGAAATCCCCGGCTACGACGGCGTCAATTACGGCGTCTTTTACGACGATATCCAGCTGGCGAAAGTCGCCACGAGGCACGCCCAGATCGCCAGAGCCCTCGGCGTGAAAAAGATAGTCATGGGAGAGTGCGGGCACCAGCACAAAGCCCTGATGACCGTGGCTGACAGGGTCCTCACCGGCAACCTCAATATTCCGCGCGAGAACGTTATGACTTTTCTGGAGGAGATTGTCTTCAGCGGCAGGATTAAGTTCGACCCGTCCAGGAATAACTTCCCGGTGACCCTGCACGACCCGTGTAATGTCGTGAGGAACCTGGGCATCGTCGAGCCGCAGCGCCGGATTCTCCGCTATCTCTGCCCGCAGTTCCGCGAGATGACGCCCCACGGGATAGACAACTACTGCTGCGGCGGCGGGGGCGGCCTGGCGGTAATGTCCAACGTCAACTTTACCGACTGGAAGGTGTATGTCGCCGGCCGGATGAAGTTCAAGCAGATACTCGATGCCTTTGCCGACCGCCCCGGGCCGGAGGTCAAGAAGTACGTCTGCGCGCCGTGTCTCAACTGTAAGCTGCAGTTCCGCGACATGATGGAGTACTTCGGGGCGAAGGAAAAGTCCGGCATCATCGTCGGCGGGCTGGCCGAGCTCATCGTTAACGCGATGGTAGACATCAAGCAGCCTTTCATCACCTGGGGCGATTAGTGTATACTGGTAACGGCAATATTCAACTAAACAGGAAAGGGTGAACCCGATGGCAAAAATGGAGCTGGCCGGCAATACCTACGAAGTCGATGAGCACGGCTTTTTTCAGGAAACCGCTAAATGGAACGAAGAAATCGCCAGGGCATACGCCGCTAAAGAAAACGTCAACGAGCTGACCCCGGACCACTGGACCGCCGTCAACTATCTAAGGAATTACTACCTGGAAAACGGCATCTGCCCCATGATACGGAGACTTATAAAAGAGACCGGGTTTTCCCTGAAAAAACTGTACGACCTCTTCCCCAACGGGCCCGCTCAGTCCGCCTGCAAGTGGGCGGGCGTTCCCAAGCCGACCGGCTGCGTTTAAAAATCATTGAGAGCCCCGATGAAATCAGAACGAAGCTAGTTCTGACTTTTAACTTTTAGCTTCCGGTTTATATTCAGGCATGTTGCTGTAGCCTTCGCCCATGGCGTCGTCGTGCCAGAAACTCCAGTCGAGCTTGGCCCGGTGCTCCTTCGTCAGCAGCTGCGGGAAGAACTTCTCGGTATGTTTCAGCCCCTGATTGACCTCGATGAATATCCACGGTCTCACCGTCTTTACCGGGTTCCACGGGCCATGGATGAAATTGGGGGGCATAACGACGACGGTGCTCTCCGTGATTATGTGCTTCTCCATCTCCGGGCCCATACAGAGCTCTACCTCCGCCCCGAGGTCCTCGGGATGCTCAGGGTCCGTGCCTATATGTATCAGCAGCTCCACTTCCGAGTGCGCGTGTGGCGGGTGCCCTATTTTCATGCGCGGCTCTTCGTGCGGAAGCACCCAGTGGATAAAGTAGAAGTTGCTGCCCTCTATGGTCTTGCTATCCATGCGCTGCAGGATGGGCCCCATGATAAAAGGATAGGGCGGCGGATTATTCCTCAGTAAATATTTATCGTATTTGCCCAATTTGCTTCCCTCCTGAACCTGCTCTTTCGCCAATATTATACTACAGGGCTTTAGGCAGAATCACGTTGACAGCGCCGCTCCTGCATCGTCATAATTAACTGGTACATGGAAAATGATATCGTCATCAAAAGGCTGGTGGTGGGCTCTCTGTCCGCCAACTGCTATGTAGTCGGCGCAAACGGCGAGGGGATGGTCATCGACCCCGGTGGTAACGCGGGAGAAATCGGGCGGGCGATTGACGAATCGGGACTGGATATCAAGATAATCGTGCTGACCCACGGGCACTCCGACCATATAGCCGCGCTGCGCGATATACAGGACCAGACCGGCGCCGGGGTCGCCATTCACCATGAAGACGCCGATTTCCTTGAGACGAGCTCCCAGTTCGGGATATCCTACCGCACGCCCCACCCCCCGAACCGCCTTCTCCGCGAAGGGGACGTTATCGATGTCGCCGGGCACAGTTTCAAAGTGATACACACACCCGGCCATACCCCCGGCAGCATCTGCCTGCTCACCGGCGATAAAGTCTTCACCGGCGATACGCTCTTCCGTCGCGGCATCGGCACCACTCTCATGCCGGGGAGCAGCCGCAGCCAGCTATTGAACAGCATTCAGACCCGGCTGATGTCACTGCCGGACGATACCGCTATCTACCCCGGTCACGGCCGCGAGACGACCATTGGCGCGGAGCGCCGTGACAATCCCTACGTCACCGGTAAAGCCGGCCGCGGCTACTGGTAACCCTCTCAAGCTGACCTGATTTTTATTTTTCTTTTCTATTGCTCAGTCCCGTGTTTCCTTTCCGCTGGCCCCTTTTTCACGTCACCTGCAACCCGTCCGAAAGTCCCGTTAAATGTGATTATCTTGTAACAGACGATACACTTTTTGTGATTTTGATGTTATCGAACGGGTTTAAAGTATTACCAGTATTTTCGTTAACATGGTTAACCGCGTGAACAACGTAAGTAGCTTTAAAAACGGTCGCCGGCACCTCGCTGACACGGCTCATCAGCATCAAAGGAGGCGTGACTTGCGGACTAATGTTGAAAGGACCTATCCGGAATATCTCACCACGGGTGTCGTGGCGCGGCACTGCGGCGTCAGCAAAGTAACCGTCCTGCGCTGGATTGAAAAGGGGAACCTGACGGCTTTCAGACTGCCGGGAGGACAGAACCGTATACACCGGGACGACTTCTTTACTTTTGCCGTAAAGCACAGCATACCTATTAAAAACAATAATGAAAAATAGCTAGACCACAGCCAGAAAAAACCAATCTGGGAACAATCGCCTGGATTTTACGGGTCCTTATTGCGGCCGTCTTTATCATCGCATTCATGCCCGCGCCGGTAATCGCGGAAGACTCGGAAGACGTCACTCCGCCGTCAGATATCGGCGCCCACGGCCGCGGGCAACCCCACGCATAACAGCGTCACTCTTACCTGGACGGCCCCCGGTGACGACGGCCCCGCGGGTACGGCGGCAGAGTACCGGCTTACCTCCCCCTCCCGACTCACCCCCGGGGGAGGTAAGCCCTTTTTTTGAGAAAAATCTCACAGCCGTTATGTCCGTACTCACAGCAACATCTGCGCTTCCCGCGTCCCCCGGTTAACGATAACCGTCGCTGACGCGGGTTGTGATTTTCCTGTAAGGTTCTCGCAACGCCATGTGACGGAATTGTGATGCGGCTCTAATAAACTACAAACGTAGCAAACACCGCTAGTGACAATTATGACGTTTCCGCTTTTAACTCGCTGCCTTTCACTTAAGGAACCCCGGAGGTAAATTTTGCCGAAAACACACGAACAGTGGGTCCCGGAATTTATATCCGTCGGCTTTATCGCCAAGCGCTGCGGCGTCAGCAATACCACCGTGTTGCGCTGGATAAACACCAGGCAGCTGCCGGCGTTCAAACTCCCCGGGGGCCATTTCCGCGTTGACAGGAAAGACTTCTCCAGGTTCCTGGGCAAATACAACATGCCGTTTCGCGGTTCCCGCTTCGAAGAAGTGATGCAGCTGGCTCGGAAAGGAAACAGTCCGATGTAGCTAACAATCAGGCATCAGGAAGACAACATTTCAGGAGGTAAATATGCACGGGAATTACAAGACCAGTAAACCAGCGGGCGGCGTCCTCCGCCGGTTCGCCAAAAACTTCGACCGCAATAGCATGGGTTTCACGCTGGTGGAGCTGCTCATCGTCGTGGCGATACTGGGCGTTCTGGCGGCGGTGGTACTGCCTAACGTGACCGGTCTTGCCGGCGAGGGGCAGGTGGAAGCCGCCAAGGCAGAACTGGTGACCGTTCAGACGGCTATGGACACCATGATGGCGAAAAACCATATCACCTCCGTTGCCGCCACCACTGCCACCAGCGATATGTCCGCTTTCCCCACCGGCAATCCCCTCTACCCGAATTACCTGCGGACCGCCACCACCAAGGGCACTTATTCATGCAGCGCCACCGGACTGGTTACCCAGGCAAGCACGGGCTATTAACCTGTTAAGGTATACCAATATTTTTAAAGCTCAACATTTGTTTATAACTGCTGGCTCCAGGAGATGCCCATGACCACAGGGTCGGACCGCCTGCGGCGCTGGAATGATATTCTCTTCCGTGCCGCGGCACATATCGTGCAACGTATCACCAAGCCGTCGCCCGGTGTCGAGCCCAGGCAGCGCCGCCGCATAAGGCTGCTCGCGGCGTTCCTGCTGTTGATGTCGCTTAATACCTTGCTCAGTTCAATGATCCTTCGTAGCATCGGCGGCTATACGTGGATTGTTCTGCTGGTAACCTCCTCGGCCTTCATCCTGAGTTACGCCGTCAGCCGCACCAGATACTGGGGCGCCGCGCTGATTCTGGCGATTACTTTGCCCGCCATCCCACCCCTCGCCATATCTATTTTTAAACCACCGGAAGTAAGCCTGGCGGCTGAGCTGGTGTGGCTGGCGATGCCCTTGATGTTCTCCAGCTTGATGCTGTCCGTCCGCCAGACCGTTCTGCTCGCGCTTGCTTACATGGCCCTCGTCGCGGCGTTGAAAATATCTAACCTTATAGATATCCAGGATATGGCCCCCGTGATGGGATATATATCCGTTATTGCGGTTATCGTTATATCTATCTCCGTTATCCGGACGAGAGACCAGGCTCAGATAGAGAACAAGCTTGTCGAGCTGGAGCACGCCGAGAAGCTGCTCAGGGAGAACAACGAGCAGCTCGATACGGTGCTTGACTCGGTGCCCTGCGGCATCCTCGTCATCGATGAAGAAACTCATATCATTCAGGACATCAACAGCTATGCTTCTAATCTCATCGGCACCCGCCCGGAGGAAGTTATCGGCCGGGAATGTCACCTCTTCATCTGCCCGGCTGAAAGGGGCAAATGCCCGGTCTCGGATTTTGGCAGGCTCGACGATAATTCGGAGCGGGTGCTTATTACCGCCAGCGGCAAGTCCGTGCCCATTCTTAAGAACGTAGTCCGCGTGACGATGAAGAGCAGCCTCTACCTGCTGGAGACCTTTATCGATATTACCGAGCGCAAACAAATGGAGAAGTCCCTGAGAGAATCGGAGCAAAAATTCTCCCTGGCCTTCCGGTCCAGTCCCCAGGAAATCTGCATCACCCGCATCAGCGACGGCAAGACGATAGAGATTAACGATAGCTTTACTCGTTCCACCGGCTACACTCGGGAAGAGATAATTGGCAAGAACTCTACCGCGCTTAATATCTGGAAACCCGGCGAACGGGAAAGAATGCTCGCCATACTCAAGGAAAAGGGCAGGGTCGAGAATGAAGAGTTTGAGTTCCGCAGGAAGTCCGGCGAGGTTCGTACGCAGCTATTTTCCGCCGAGCCGCTTACTATCGGCGGAGAAGAGTGCCTGATTTCTATTACCACCGATATTACCAACCGCAAGCGGGCGGAAAAGCTGCAGGCGGATGAAATTTCGGTGCTTACACTCCTCAGCCATGGGGTGGAACTGAACGAGCTGCTGGATGCCATCGTTCGCCTGGGAGAATCCCACAATCCGTCCATTAAGGGCTCGGTCCTGCTGCTCGACCCATCAAAGGGCTCCCTTGTCCATGCGGCTGGCCCCTGCCTGCCAAATGATTATGTCGAACTGCTGAAGCAGGGAGTTCCCATCGGACCGAATTCAGGTTCCTGCGGCACGGCGGCCTACCGAAAGAAGCGGGTGATTATCCCGGATATCGAGACCAGCCACGCCTACCCGGACGTAGTGGTTAAAACAACAATCGAAAACGGCCTTCGCGCCTGCTGGTCGCAGCCCATCATCGCTTCCAACGGGGACTTACTCGGTACCATCGCCAACTACAGCAGTCTGGTGGGAGAGCCGGCCCCAGCCGACCTCATGGTGATAGAGTGGTCGGCCAGAATCGCCGCCCTGGCTATCGAGCGTAAAAAAGCCGAGAACGCGCTCAAGGAATCTGAAGAAAAGTTCTCCAAAGCATTCCATGCCAGCCCCGATTCCATCTCTATCTCCAGAATGAGCGACGGCGCGTTTTTTGAAGTCAACGAAAGCTACGTGAAAAACATAGGATATTCCCGCGAAGAGCTGGTGGGCCACAATGCCAACGACCTCAATCTATGGGCGGACCCCGCTCAGCGGAAAAACATGCTGCGAAAAGTCCGCCGGCACATTATCATGAAAAATGAAGAAATCCGGTTACGCACCAAGTCGGGTGAAATCCGCACTCAGTTGATGTCCAGCGAGTACGTCTCCCTCGGCGGCGAACCCTGCCTCCTCGTCGTCAGCACGGACATCACCGAGCGCAAACGCATGGAGGACTCTCTGGCTGACGAAGCCACCCGCCGGCGCATCCTGATTGATGGCTCTAGAGACGGTATCGTTATCCTCGACCAGAATGGTGCGGCATACGAAGCCAACCGCCGCTTCGCCGAGATGCTCGGCTATCCGCTGGAAGAAGTCCTCAAGTTTCACGTCTGGGACTGGGAGGCGGTCTCTTCCAAGGCCGATGTAAAGGAGATGCTAAGGACCGTCGACGAATCCGGCGACCACTTTACGACTCAGCACCGGCGCAAAGACGGCACGACCATTGACGTCGAGATAAGCACCAACGGCGCCATGTTCGCCGGCCAAAAACTGATTTTCTGCGTCTGCCGCGATATATCCGAGCGTAACCGCATGGAAAAAGCCCTCCGCGAGTCCGAGGAAAAGTTCTCCAGGGCCTTTTACACTATCCCGGAGGCTATCTCGATTACCCGGCTGTCCGACGGCACCTTCGTCGAAGTGAATGACACTTTCACCCGCCTCTCGGGTTTCCCCAGGGAGAAACTGATCGGCCGCAGTGCGAAGAAACTGGAGTTATGGGCTGATAAAGGCAAGCGGGAGGAACTGATATATCTTATCAAAAAGCGTGGCCACGTGGAAAATGAAGAGGTCCAGTTATTAACAAAATCGGGCGAGGTGCGCACCACGCTCCTTTCAGCCGATATCATAAATATCAGCGGCGAACCCTGCCTGCTCGTTATCAGCACCGATATTAGCGAACGCAAACGCGCCGAGGAAAAACTGAAAGAAGCCTTAACCGGCCTCGAGCGGTCCAGCGCCCAGCTCGCCGCCACCAACAAAGAGCTGGAGACCTTCAGCTATTCCGTCTCCCACGACCTGCGTTCGCCGCTGCGGAGCATCGACGGCTTCAGCCAGGCACTGATAGAAGATTATCAGGATGCCCTTGATGAAAAGGGGCGGGACTACCTGTCGCGCCTCCGCGGCGCCAGCCAGAAAATGGGCGAGCTGATAGACGGGATACTGAAACTCTCGCGCCTGACGCGCAGTGAGATGCACCGCGAAAAAGTCGACCTCAGCTCGCTGGCGCGTGAGATAGCCGGCCGGCTTCAGGAAACGCAGCCTGACCGCCGGGCAAAATTCATCATCGAAGATAAACTGACCGCCACCGGAGACCCGCAGCTGGTGAGGGTGCTTCTGGAGAACCTGCTCGACAACGCCTGGAAATTCACCGTAAAAAAAACGACCGCCAGGATAGAGTTCGGGGCGGAACACCGCAACGGCCGGCAGAACTACTTTATCAGGGATAACGGCGCCGGGTTTGATATGGCCTATGCGGATAAGCTCTTCGGCGCCTTCCAGCGCCTCCATGAGGTCACCGAGTTCCCCGGCACCGGTATCGGCCTGGCTACCGTCCAGCGCATTATAAATCGCCACGGCGGCGTTATCTGGGCGGAAGGGAAGGTCGGCAAAGGCGCCACCTTCCACTTTACTCTGGACTAGAGGAGTTTGACGATGAACGGATTCGATGAGGTAATACTGCTCGTAGAAGACAATCCCGATGATGTTGAACTGACCATGCGCGCGTTCCGGAAAAACAATATCGCCAATGAAGTGGTGGTCGCCCGGGACGGCGTGCAGGCCCTGGACTATCTCTTCTGTCGCGGGGCTTATTCCGAACGGGACATCATGCAGGTTCCCCGGCTGATCCTCCTCGACCTCAAACTGCCCAAGCTCGACGGCCTCCAGGTGCTGGAGCAGATTCGCGCCGACGAGCACACCCGGCTTGTCCCCGTGGTTATTCTTACCTCCTCAAAAGAGGAACAGGACCTGATAAGCGGCTATAAGTCCGGCGCCAACAGCTATGTGAGAAAGCCCGTGGACTTTAACCAGTTCCTCGCCGCGGTACGGCAGATAGGGCTTTACTGGCTGCTGATAAACGAGCCCCCCGTCCAGGGTTTTTAGCCATGAATATTCCAGCCCGTTTTACGGCAAAGACTCAGAGGTCACAACATGGAAAGCGGCAATATCAAAATCTTACTGGTTGAAGACAACCCGGATGATACCGAGTTGCTGCTCAGGAAGCTGGGAAAGTCAGCCGACGGCCAGCTTGCGGTAACCACCGTCAAGAGCCTCGCCGGGGCGCTGGAATACCTCGCGGAGAACCTGCCCGATATTATACTCAGCGACCTCGGCCTGCCGGACAGCCACGGACTGGATACCGTCACGAAACTGATGTGCGAGGCGCCTCACATCCCGCTGGTGGTGCTGAGCGGTTTCGATGACGAGGCTACCGCCATCAAGGCAGTGCAGTCCGGCGCTCAGGACTATCTGGTAAAAGGCCAGCTTGAAGGCCGGCAGATAGAACGCTCCCTTTTCTACGCCATCGAGCGCGCCCGTTTGCAGTCGGAACTGGAGGGTCACACCCAGGAAATATCCCGTATTCAGGCTAATATATTTAAAATCCTCGATAAAAACGCCGATGCCATCATCGTGGTCAGTGAAGACGGGCGGGTGCTTTTCGCCAACCCCGCCGCCGAGCTCCTCCTTGGTAATAAGAAAAAATACCTCATCAATAAGTCTTTCAACTTCCCGCTGGTCAAGGGTAAGAAATCGGAAATTAAAATTAGCGACCGCAGCAAAAAAGGCACCGTCGCCGAGATGAACGTCGTCGAAATCAACTGGGAAGGCAAGCCCGCCTACCTGGCGTCCCTGCGGGACATCACCGAACGCAAACAAATGGAGCAGGCTATCAGGGAATCGGAAGCCAAGTTCTCCACGGCCTTCCATTCCAGCGCCAACCTTTTCGCCATCAACAGGCTCTCGGACGGTAATTTTATCGAGGTAAATGAAGCCTTCACGCGTATGACTGGCCATACCCGCAGAGAGGTCATTGGGCACAATGCTGACGACCTCAATCTCTGGGGTGATGAAGAAGACCAGACAAGAATCGTCAAGAAAATCAGGGAAAACGACAGGGTGCGTAACGAACAGATTAAAATCCGCAGCAAGTCCGGGGAGATACGCATCGGGCTGTTTTCCAGCGAGAAAATAACCATCGGCGGGGAAGAATGTTTTATCAACACGATAACGGATATCACCGGGCTCAAACGCGCCGAGGAGTCCCTGCGCGTCTCAGAAGACAAATTTTCCAAAGCTTTCCGCCACGGTCCTGACGGCATTGTAATCTCCGCAATAGAAAACGGCACTATAATAGAAGCTAACGATAGTTTCTTGCGCCTCACCGGATATACTCATCGGGAGGTCAGCGGTAAAAAGTCTGTCGAGCTTGGTCTCTGGGCTTCCCCCGGAGACCGTAACGAAATACTGGAAATACTGAAAAAAGAAGGGACGGTGAATAGCCGGGAGTGCCAGTTCCGCATGAAGTCCGGGGAAATCCGCACCTGGCTTTTTTCTGCAGAAATCATCAATATCGATAACCGCCCCTGCATGCTCTCGGTGACGACCGATATTACCGAACGCAAGAAGGTGGAGGAAAAGCTCCGCTTCTCGGATACCGCCCTCAACTCCATCCATGAAGGCCTCTTCGCCATGGACGCGAATTTTATCATAAATCGCTGGAATGAAGCCTGCGAGCAGATTCTCGGCATCAAGGCGTCCCAGGCCATCGGTAAATTCATCGGGGACGTCACAACAATGGTCGAGGAGTACCCGGGACAGAATGAAAAACGCTTCGCCGTGCTCCTGGAAAAGGGCTTCAACCAGGAGGAGCAGATTTACCATACTCCCCGCGGCGATATCTGGGTGAACGTTCACGCGCAGGCCATCGAGGAAAACGGTAAACGCTACGGCTGGGTAACGCTCCTTTCCGATATTACCGACCGCAAGAAAACGGAGGCCGAGCTGCGCTTCTCCCACGCGGCCTTCAGCTCCATCCATGAAAGCATTATCGCCACCGATGAGAAATATAGCATTACCCACTGGAACGATATCAGCGAGCAGATTTACGGCATCAAGGCAGCTGAAGCCATGGGCAAGAAGCTGAAAGATGTAATTGAGATAGATGAAAGCCTCCCCGGAGAAAACGAACGCCGGTTCAAACGGCTCGAAGCCGATGGCTATCTCCGGGAAGAGCAGCTGCACCGCACCAGGCACGGCGAGGTCTGGGTCGACGTCAGCGTCCAGCCTATTGAAGAAAACGGCAAGCGCTACGGCTGGGTCATACTGGCTTACGCTATTACGCAGCGCAAGCTGGCGGAAGAAGCCCTGAAACGCTCCGAGGAAAAGTACCGCGAGCTCATCAATACCTCCAGCGACGGCATCGTCTCCACCGATTCTCAGATGCGGTTCATCGTCTGGAACAAAGGGGCGGAAAAGTTGCTCGGCTATACGGAAACGGAGATGCTCGGGCAGTCCATCATGACCATCATTCCGGCAGAGGACCATAAAGTCGTCACCGCGGAGCTGGCCAGGAGTAAAAAGACTGAAGGCAATAAAATCACCAGCCGGGTGTTTGAAACTCAAGGACTGAAAAAGGACGGCTCTCTTGTGCCTATCGAGGTATCCTTTTCCACACGTAAATCCGAAGACAAATACTTCGTTACCGCCATCATGAGGGATATCTCCACACGCAAAGAGACCGAAGAAAAGCTGCGCCAGATTGACCAGATGAAATCCGAGTTCCTTTCCAACATCTCCCACGAGCTGCGCACCCCGCTCCAGTCCATCAGCGGCTTTACCAAGCTCATCATGAACGGACAGGTACCCGACCCCGCCACCCAGCAGGAGTTTCTCCAGATTATTGACCGCGAGACCCTGCATCTCGGCAACCTTATCAACAGCCTGCTGGACCTGTCCCGCCTGGAGTCCGGCCGCTTCCAGATAAACCGGAAGCTCATACCGATACGGGACGTTATTATCGAATCCATAAAGAGCTTTCACGCTACGGCGCGGGACAAAAATATCACCCTCAACGAAGAGATTCCTGAGGAGCTCCCGGAAATGGAGGCGGACGCCGACCGCATGCGGCAGGTATTCATCAATCTACTCAGCAACGCCATCAAGTACAGCGACCCCGGCGGCAGCGTTACGGTCCGCGCGGAAAAGCATGAAAATGAGCTCCTTTTCCAGGTCTCTGACCGCGGCATCGGCATGTCGCCGGAAGCTATGAAGCACCTCTTCGAGAGGTTCTACAGGGTCGAAGGTCGCCCTAACCAGGGCGGGACCGGGCTGGGTCTCTATATCTCCCGGCAGATAATCGAGGCGCACGGCGGGCGTATCTGGGTGGAAAGCAAGCTCAACGAAGGCAGCACCTTCAGCTTTACCATCCCTTTTGACGGAAAAGGAGGCAAGGGCCATGGCAAAGAAAATACTGATAATCGAAGACGACCCGGCAATATCAAGGCTGGTAGACTACTCTCTCAGGCACGAAGGCCATGAAGTAATCACGGCCGCCAACGGACTCGAAGGAATCAGGAAAGCCCGCAAGGAAGCGCCGGACCTGGTTATCCTGGACGTGATGCTGCCGGGCATGGACGGCTTTGAAATCTGCCACCGTCTGCGCTCCGAGCCGGACACGGCGCAGCTTCCCATCCTCATGTTTTCCGCCAAGGCCCAGGAGATAGACAAGCACACCGGACTTAATGTCGGCGCCGATGACTACTTGCCGAAGCCGGCCTCCCCTGCGGAAATCGTGGACCGCGTGGCGAAGCTCCTGGAAAAGAAGAGAGGCGGTAAGTCCTCCGGGGAGAAAGTTAGTGAGCAGCGATAATACCCGTCCCTCCCCCGCGGACAGGGTCGCCAGAAAAGACCTCGGCGAGATGCTCGTCGCGGAGGGGCTTGTCACTCCCGCGCAGCTGGAAAGCGCCCTGGTGGTGCAAAAGCAGCAGGGAGGCAGGCTGAGCAATATCCTATTAAAACAGGGAGTTATTAAACCTGAGCAGCTTGCCGCCGTCCTCAGCATCAAGCTGAACCTGCCGCTTATCGACCTCAAGCGGCACGTGATACAGCCGCGGGCCCTGGAGCTTATCCCCGAAGAGATGGCGCGTAAATACATGCTGATTCCCATGGATATCGTCAACGATTCTTTGATGGTGGTCATGGCTGACCCCGAGGATATCGGTACCATCGAAGACGTCAGGGCGCAGGTAAAAATGAGGGTGGAAGTAGCCCTGGGCGTCCCCTCCGATATCGAGCGCGCCATCAATATCAACTACCGTTCCAAAGGGGCCATAGATAAAGAGCTAAGCCGCTACGAGCCGGCCGCACCGAAAAAAGAAGGTGAGGCGGAAGCGCCGGCCGCCAGCACCCCGATAACGGAAACTCTCAACCTCATGATTACCCAGGCCATTAAAGACCGGGCTTCGGACGTTCACATTGAGCCGCAGGAAGACCGTCTCCGCATCCGCTACCGCATCGACGGCATCCTGCATGATATGTTCGCTTTTCCCCTGAGCGTGCACGCCCCGCTGGTGTCCCGCGTGAAAATCCTCGCCGGGATGGACATCTCCGAGCAGCGGCGACCCCAGGACGGCCAGTTCTCGATAAAAGTCGGCAATAAAGAGGTGGACATCCGCGCCGCCGCCATGGAGACCCCCAGCGGAGAGCGGGTCACTTTAAGGATTCTGGACAAGTCCCTGGCGCTCTTTACCCTCTCCGAGCTGGGGCTCCAGCCTGAAGCCCTTAAGAAATACCGCGCCATGCTTAAAAGGCCCCACGGCATGATTCTGGCGGGCGGCCCCACCGGCTCCGGCAAGACCACCACCCTCTATGCTTCTGTCAATGAGCTGGACCGCAACCAGCTCAATATTATGACTATCGAGGACCCCATTGAGTACAGTTTCATGGATATCAACCAGAGCCAGGTAAACCTCAAGGCCGGGGTCACTTTCGCCAGCGGCCTGCGGGCTATCATGCGCCACGACCCCGATGTCATTTTAATCGGCGAGATACGCGATAACGATACCGCGAACACCGCCGTCCAGGCTGCTCTCACCGGCCACCTGGTCTTGTCCTCCATCCACGCTAACGACGCCGTGGGCGTGCTTTTACGGCTGATCGACCTGGGCGTGGAACCTTCGTCAATCTCCTCGACGCTCATCGGCATCGTGTCCCAGCGGATGGTGCGCCGTATTTGCGTTAACTGTAAGACTACTTATCAGCCCTCTGCCGAAGAGCGGGAGGTCCTGCTCCAGGAGCCGGGGCAGGAACCCGGCGTGTTCTATCACGGCACGGGGTGCAACCTCTGCGCCAGCACCGGTTACAGCGGCCGGACCGGCATCTTTGAGCTGCTGACCATGAGCGAGTCCATCCGCAAGATGCTCCGAAGCGGCGCCGGCGACGGTGAAATCCGCGCCCAGGCCATCGCCGAGGGCATGATGACCATGAAACAGGACGGCATGTTGAAGGCCAGAGACGGCGTTACCTCTCTCAGCGAGGTGCTGCGCAGCGTCTTTTCCATAACTTAGGTTAAAAGAAAATTATGGCATATAAATATCAGGCTTACACCACCGATAAAAAAATCGTCCGGGGCACGATTGAGGTCGCCTCGGAGAGCCTCGCCGAGGGCGCTCTCTACCGCGCCGGCTATCAGCGTGTCCTTACCCTTGAGGAAATAAGGCCGGGGCTGGACATTGAAAAGCTGCTGCCGGCTCTTTACGGTGTGAAAACGCAGGAGGTCATCGATTTTTCCACGCAGCTCGCCACGCTGGCGGAGTCCGGCATCTCACTGGTCGCCTCTCTGGAGCTGCTCGGCGGTAAAAACGCCAGGAAACCGCTAAAGAAAATCATCGCCGGCCTCGTCGAGGAAATCCAGGGGGGCGGCTCGCTTTCCGGGGCCCTCGGCAACTACCCCCGGGCTTTCGGCGACACCTATCGCCAGATGGTGAAAGCCAGCGAGCAGGCCGGCCATATGGAGACCGGACTCAGGCAGGCGGCCGATTATCTGGAAAAACAGGCTGCCGCCAGCCGGAAAATCAGGCGCGCCATGATGTACCCCGCCTTTGTGCTGCTCATGGCTGTCGGGGTCTCTGTACTGCTCATCACGGTAGCCCTGCCGCCACTCATCACTCTTTTTAACTCTCTCGGCGCCGTACTGCCCTGGATGACGAGACTGCTGATTAATGTCTCTTCCTTCCTTTTAAATAATGGACTTTACGTGCTGGCCGCCGTTCTGGCACTGGTCTTGCTGGCTATAGCCCTGATGCGGTTGCCCTGGGTGAAGATACTTTTCGACCGACTACTGGTGAAAATGCCGGTAATCGGCGCCATCACCGTCGAGCGCAGCATGGAGTATTTCTGCCGGACCGCCGCCATGCTCCTCCAGGCCGGCCTCCGCCTCCCCGCGATTATGGACATCATTATCCAGGCAAACCATAATCGCGTTATCCGCAGTTCGCTCAGCGGCGTCAGGGACAGCCTCGTCCAGGGGCAGGGACTTTCGCAGCCTATGTCCGCCGACCCCCTTTTCCCTCCCCTCCTGGTGGAGATGGTGGTCGTCGGGGAAAAGACCGGCGCCATGGACAGTACCCTTCTCACGCTGGCGGACTTCTATGAAAAGAAGGTCAGCCGCCGGATTGAC
>CAYTZI010000007.1:0-23497 GCA_964442335.1 uncultured Dehalococcoidaceae bacterium
ACGGCCCCATGCCCCAGACCCGCGAGCATGTCCTGCTCGCCCGCCAGGTGCTCGTTCCCTATATCGTCGTCGCCCTCAATAAGGTCGACGCCATGGAAGACGAAGAGCTCCTCGAGCTGGTCGAGGTAGAGGTCAGGGAGCTACTGACCAAGTACGAGTTCCCCGGCGATAAGACACCCATCGTCAGGGTCAGCGCCCTGAAAGCCCTGGAGTGCGGCTGCGGCAAGCCCGAGTGCAAGTGGTGCGGCCCCATCCTCAAGCTCATGGACGCCGTCGACGAGTTTATACCGGTGCCCCCGCGCGCCAAGGACCAGCCCTTCCTGATGCACGTGGAAGACGTCTTCAGCATCAAGGGGCGCGGCACCGTTCCCACCGGCAGGGTGGAGCGCGGCACCATCAAGGTTGGCGAAGAGGTGGAAATCGTCGGCCTGCACCATGAGCCCCGACGCGTCGTCGTCACCGGACTCGAAATGTTCCACAAATCGCTCGACCAGGCTGAAGCCGGCGACGCTATCGGAGCCCTTTTAAGAGGCGTCGAGCGGGAAGACATCGAGCGCGGCATGGTTCTGGCCGCCCCCGGCTCCATCAAGCCCCACACCTACGCCGAGGCCCAGGTCTACGTACTCAGTAAAGATGAAGGCGGCCGCCATACCCCCTTCTTTAACGGCTATAAGCCCCAGTTCTATATCCGCACCACGGACGTCACCGGCACCATCGAGCTGCCGGAAGGCGTTGAGATGGTGATGCCCGGTGATAACATCAATATGAAAATCAAGCTCATTTACCCGGTCGCGCTGGAGAAGGGCTTGCGTTTCGCTATTCGTGAAGGAGGCAGGACGGTTGGTGCCGGCAGTATCAGCCGCATCATCGAGTAAAAATGGCTAAGAAAGCTGACGCCCGCGGTGTTATTTACCTCGCCTGCACCGAGTGCAAGGAGCGTAACTATACCACGAGCAAGAACAGGAAGAACGATACACAGCGCCTGGAGCTGAAAAAGTACTGCCCGCGCTGCCGCGTGCACCGACTGCACCGGGAGGCTAAGTGACAATACCCATTCACCTTATTGTCATCCCGAGCGAAGCGAAGGATCTTTTAGCGGGACAAATCAAGATTCAGGGAAGAGGGTAATAAAGGATTTAAATGACCCAGCCCGTGGCTGCCAAGAAAAAAGGCTTCCGGCTTTTCAACTATGTCGGCGAGATCATCAACGAGCTGAAAAAGGTCGTCTGGCTGACGCGGCGGGAAATAGTATACCTCACCGGGATGGTGCTCATCGTCGTTATTATCACCGGCATCATCCTGGGGGCGCTTGACTTCGGTTTTTCACAGCTCGTGAATAAACTGTTCCTGGGGCAATAGTAGCCCGCTTTCGGGCTGAGTTGAGGTCGTCGGATTTGTTAATCGCAGTTTTTCCGATAAATAAGGGTAGTGAGGCTGTCTGTGGCGGATAACGATAAAAAGTGGTACGTGATTCATACCTATTCCGGGCATGAGGAGCGCGTAAAGAAGAACCTCGAGCAGCGCGTCAAGTTCATGGACTCCGGCAGCGAGATTCTACAGGTTGTCATCCCCACGGAGGACGAAATAGAGGTCAGGGGCGGGCGCCGCCGCACCGTCACCAGGAAGATTCTCCCCGGCTATGTCCTCGTCCAGATGAAAATGGACGAAAACACGTGGTCGGTGGTACGCAACACCCCGGGCGTTACCGGCTTTGTCGGCAGCGGCAATACCCCCACCCCCCTCCAGGAAAAAGAGGTCGGCGAGATTCTCAAACAGATGTCTGCCGAGGCCCCCAAGGTCAAGGTAGGTTTCCGCAAGGGGCAGAGCGTCCGCGTCACGGACGGGCCCTTTATCGATTTCGTCGGCGTCGTCGACGAGATAAACACGGAAAAAGGTAAAGTCAAGGTGCTTCTCTCCTTATTCGGCCAGGAAACGCCGGTGGAGCTTGACTTTTTGCAAATAGATAAACTATAGAAAGCAGGCGTTAAAGAGGGGCGCAGCCCCTCTTCCATGATTTTGCCCTCTCCCTCGAGGGAGAGGGTCAGGGTGGGGGTGAAAAATCCATGTTTACCCCTTATCTTGGTCCTATCCCCAAATGGAAGAGAAAGTTAATAGGTAAAGTAAAACGGAGAAAATAAATGGCAAAAAAGGTTAAAACCGTGATCAAATTGCAGATTCCCGCCGGTCAGGCGAATCCCGCCCCGCCGGTCGGTCCCGCGTTAGGGCAGCACGGCCTCAACATCATGGCTTTCTGCAAGGAATACAATGACCGCACCGCCGGCCAGGCAGGCTCTATCATCCCGGTGGAAATCACCGTCTATGAAGACCGCTCGTTCACTTTCGTTACCCGCACCCCGCCGGCGTCCGACCTCCTGAAGAAGGCCCTGGGACTCGAAAAAGCCGGCGGTCAGGCCGGTCATGAGGTCGCCGGGACGATTTCGCGACAAAAAATCCGCGAAATCGCCGAGCTCAAGGCCAAAGACCTCCACGCCAACAGCATCGAGGCCGCCGAGCGCACTATAGAAGGGACTGCCCGCAGCATGGGCATTAAGGTGGAATAATATGGCCAGGAACAATGGTAAAAAATACAGAGAAGTCGCCGCTCTGGTCGACCGCGGGACGGCTTATCAACCGCAGGAAGCGATCGAGCTGGTGAAAAAGACCACCCGCGCCAAATTCGATGAGACCGTCGAGCTCCACCTGCGCATGGGCCTCGACCCCAAGAACGCGCAGCAGCAGTTGAGGGGCGTCGCGCTTTTGCCCCACGGACTCGGCAAGAAGGTGCGGGTGCTTGTCTTTGCCCAGGGAGAGGCGGAAAGGATTGCCACCGGCGCCGGGGCCGACTTCGTTGGCGGGGACGACCTCGTTAAGAAAATCGAGGATGGCTTTATAGATTTCGATACCGCTATCGCCGTCCCGGAGATGATGGGCAGGGTCGGTAAGCTGGGTAAAATCTTGGGGCGCCGCGGCCTAATGCCCAATCCCAAGTCCGGCACCGTCGTCGCCATGAACGATTTGCCCCGCGTCATCGAGGACGCCCGCAAGGGCAGGGTGGAGTATAAGCTGGACCGGACCGCCATCGTCCACGTCCCGCTGGGCAAAGCCAGCTTCGATTCCAGAATGCTGCTGGATAACCTTACGGCCGTTATGGAGGCCATCGTGAAGGCCAGACCGGGCGGAGCCAAGGGCCAGTACATTAAAAGCGCCTATATCGCCACCACCATGGGACCCGGCGTCAAGCTGGACCTTACTTCCTCGATGACCTTAAGCGCCGCCTAGGCGGAATAATCCGAAGAATGTACTGAAGAGGACATTATAACCCCTCGTGGTATTCTGTTCTCTCAGTCCTCATATTGCTGCTTCGCAACGTTAAAAAGCCTGACCGGATAAACAGCGTCGAAGGGGAGATTGTTCGCTTTAAAGCCTTGCTCGATTGCTTCCTTATTTGGTGCCTCCCATTCGCAGAAGAACTTGCCGTCCTTGAAATCGCAATAAGTCTGTTTCCATGTCATACCCTCAGGTATAGGCGGCAGGTTCTTCAGCATTCCCATCAGCTGTTCTTCGGTCATCGGCATCGTGTGTACAGCTATAAATCTTGCCACTTTTTCCACCTCCTTTTATCCGATTTTGTCATTATAGTAAAGTGTTCCGGTGTTGTCAAATTATACATTGGTTCTGTTTGCTTTTGGTGGCAAGTTACTTAACGAGCCTATTTTCATAAACATATCCCTCTGGACCAGAGACAATATTGTAAGCATATGTTTCCTTGACATTACTATTGCCTACTGTTTATAATTTGCGTTGACTGATTTTCCCTTGCTTGCCGATGTTTGCTTCACGTTAATACCATGATAAATTATCGATAAGGTGCTCTTAGTAGTGAAGTTGTGACTATGGTGGATAAGAAAGACATCCTTCGTTTAAATAATATAAACAAAAGCTTCGGCGGACTCCAGGTGTTGACTGACCTGGACATGACGGTCGAAGAAGATGAAATCGTTGGTCTGATCGGTCCGAACGGGGCGGGTAAATCGACCGTATTCAATATTATTACCTCCGTTTATAGACCCGAACGCGGTGAAGTCTTTTTCCTCGATGAGAACATTACCGGTCTGGCTCCTCATACCATTTGCCATAAAGGAATCGCCCGTACCTATCAGCTTGTTAAAGCTTTCCTGAAGATGACGGCCCTGGAAAACGTGATGCTGGCTTCGGTTTATGGTCTGATGCACGAAAGAAAAAGCAGCCTGAAGAGGGCTTTAGAGACCCTGGAGCTTGTCGAGCTTACTCACAAAAAGGGTATTCTCGCTGCGCAGTTGTCCATTTCGGAAAGACGCCTGCTGGAAATTGCCATGGCACTGGCTTCGAATCCGGTGCTGGCTTTACTGGACGAGCCTATGGCCGGGCTCACGCCGATTGAAATCCATAAGCTGCTTGATATTATTAAAAAAGCCAAGGTCGATAGGAAATTCTCTCTCCTCTGGATTGAGCATAGAGTAGAGGCCATTCTCAATTATTGCGACCGCGTTATCGTGCTGGACTACGGGGTAAAGATAGCGGACGGGAAACCGGAGGAAATCGCTAACGACCCCCGGGTTATCGAGGCTTATCTTGGCGAACCAGTTGCTTGAAATTAAAGACCTTGATGTTTATTACGGGGACGTCCAGATTCTTCGTAGCGTTTCGATGCATGTCGAAGAGGGGACCATCGTGGCTATTGTCGGCGCTAACGGCGCCGGCAAAACGACCCTTCTCAAGACCATCTCCGGGCTGATTAAATCCAGACAGGGAGAAATCCTGCTGGCCGGTGAGCCTTTGCATACCCTCGGGCCGAAAGGCATCGTCGATAAGGGGGTCATCCAGGTGCCGGAGGGGCGGCGCCTCTTTTCCAGCCTGACGATATACGAAAATTTACGACTCGGCGCTTATATCCCGAGGTCACGTCCCCTGTTTAACCAGTCGCTGGAGAAGGTGTTTACGCTGTTCCCCATCCTTAAAGACCGCCAGAACCAGAAGGCGGGCTCGCTTAGCGGCGGCGAGCAGCAGATGCTGGCAATTGCCCGGGCGGTAATGGCGCAACCCCGGCTTCTCATGCTGGACGAGCCGTCACTCGGACTGAGCCCGATTCTCGTACGGACGATATTCCAGCTTATTACTACTCTAAACGAGCATAAAACGACCATCCTGCTGGTCGAGCAGAATATCCACCAGACGCTCAAGATAGCCCATCACGCCTTTGTCCTGAGAATCGGGAGAATCGTGATGGATGGCACCGGCAGCGAGCTGCTGGCGAACGATAATATCTGGAAAGACTATATCGGGGCGCGTCAGGTGAAAGGGTAAGGAATTTTTAAGTGCATTTCATACAGGCCCTGGTCAACGGCATCCTCTTCGGGACGACTTACGGCATTGCCGCTATCGGGCTCAGCCTGATATTCGGTACGATGCGCATCATCTTCCTGGCACAGGGCACGTTTATCGTTTTCTTCGCCTACGTAGTTTACTTCCTATTTACCCTTCTCGGTATCGACCCGTATATCGCTCTCGTTATCGTCATCCCCATAGCGCTTCTGCTGGGTTGGCTGATGTATTACAGCATTTTTAAAGAAGCGGCGGCCCTGGAGGACAGGAATATCTCTCTACTGCTCGCTGTGGGTCTGATGTATCTAGTGGAAAACATCATGCTGGTGGCATGGACCGCCGACCCAAGGTCAATCGTTACTCCGTATACCGGCCTGGTTTTTCGGCCGTTTGAAATTGTAATCCCTTTCACCAAGCTGATAGCCTTGATAATTGCTCTCGTTTCCACCGCTGGCGTGTATTTCTTCCTGAAAAAAACCCTTATCGGCACGGCGGTCAGAGCCGCCTCAGAAGACATGGTCTCCACCACGCTGATGGGCATTAACCCCAATTTTGTTAATGCCGTCGCGTTCGCTATCGGCATCGGGCTGGCAGGTATTTCCGGGGTCGCCTTCGCCTCGATTTTCCCCTTCGACCCCGGCTATGGGTTCACTTTTGCTATCAAAGCGTTAATTGCACTGGCCCTCGGGGGTATCGGTAATGTTGCCGGCGCCCTGCTGGGAGGCATCCTCCTCGGCGTCATCGAAAGCCTGGCATCTTTCTATGTCGGTGGCGGTTGGGCCGATGCCATTTCCTACGGGGTATTTATCCTGGTGCTATCGCTCCGGCCTCAGGGCATAACCGGAAAGGCGCTGAAAAAAGCATAGATATGAAATACGGTATTTGCTCCAGAGTATTTGCCTATATCAAGGATAAACGGCACGCCAATGTCACGGTCACGGCGCTGGTGGTATTTGTTCTGGCGATTATACCCCTGTTCATGAATGTCGAACGTTCTTACTGGATATATTTCCTCTTCCTGTTTTTTATCAACATCGTTATCGCCCAGGGATGGAACTTCGTAGCGGGATACGCCGGTCAGATCAGCCTGGGACAGAACGCTTTCTTCGGCCTGGGGGCCTACACCACCGCTTTAATCTGGATTCACGATATCACCAAGACGGGTTATTATTTCGACCCCGTGGTGATGCTCCTCAGCGGGCTCGTCCCGGCCATCCTGGCGATAATAATCGGGATACCTTTACTTTCCAGGCTCCGCGGTGATTATTTCTCTTTCGGGACCCTGGGCGTGGGACAGATATTAATCGTGGTATTTATTAAGCTGCGCCATATTACCGGCGGCGCTGACGGTATACATGTACCGTCGGAGGTTTATTCATCAATGGCACCCTACTATTATACCGGACTGCTCCTGGCCCTTTTCGCCACGGGGCTGGTCTATTTCCTCATCAGGTCCAAAATCGGGCTGGCGTTGCGGGCGGTACGGGAAGATGAGATGTCGGCCGCCTCTCACGGCGTCTTCGTCCTGCAGTACAAAGTCCTGGCTTTCGCCATCGGGGCTTTCCTGGCCGGAATGGCGGGGAGCCTGTACGGTATATACATATTTCACATCAACCCCGATTCAGTATTGAACATGAACTGGCTGTTCTATCCTATCCTTATATGTGTTTTAGGAGGGACCGGTACCATTATCGGTCCGGTTATCGGGGCGCTTTTTTTTACCGCGCTGTTCTCTCTCGGTGATCAATATTTCTCCATCTATCACCCCATTATTTCAGGCGTCCTTATCATCCTGGTGATGAAATTCATGCCCTCGGGTATTATCGGCCTCAGGGACAGGTTCTCGAGGCAGAAATAAACAATATTTCCTACACTTCCTAGAAGAAGACGCTCAGCTCACCCCCTTAATCCCCCTCTCAAACAAATATATTTTTGTTCTCGTATTATTTCTTGTTTGAGAGGGGGAAATAAAAAAAGAGGGGCGAAGCCCCTCTTAAACGCCCGGTTATTTCAGGGGAGCAGTTTGCCGAGAGGGGGGCGGGAATAAAGGGGATAAAAAATCTAAAAAAAGTCTACCCCCGGCCTTTTCGGTGTCCTGACCGGGGGTAAACGTGAATCTTTAACTCCGCGAGTTAATGTTTCTCGCTATCTCTATTTTGGACTACCAGTCCGGATGCCAGACCATCTTGTAGTCGCCCTGAGGCCAGACGGGCATGCGTTTGTGGTCTATCCACTGGAGGCCGAGCAGCGGCGTAAAGGCAATACCGGCATCATTATAGACGACGGTGCCCATGACCGTGCCTTCGAACGTGCCGCCGAAGATCTCGGCCTTGACCTTGGCCGAGTCGTATGAGCCGGCTCTTTCGATGGCCTCAACGAGTATCTGGACGTTAGCATAAGGCAGGCCGCAGCTAACCGAGTCCTGTCCGTTGTGGTCGTCCCGGTAAGCCTGCCCGAGTTCAAGGGCACCGGGATAAGGCAGGGTCTCCGCCCAGAAGCCATCATGGATGATATAGTCGGCATCGTGGCCGAGGGCATCGTAGAATTCATTTGGCCAGAACCCCTTGAAGCCGTGGATGTACTTCAGGTTCAGCCCCTGCTCTTTTATCTGGCGGATAAGGACGATGCTGTCCGTCGGCGAGCCCAGCCAGAGCAGGGCATCGCAATTGGCGGCTTTCATCTTGAGGATTGACGAAGAGAAGTCCTTGGTCCCCGGGGTGTAGGGCTCGTCTACGACGATAGTATAACCGTATTTCGGTGCGTTTGCCCTAAAGCCATCACCGAAGCCCTGGCCGTCGGGGTTGTCTTCCATCATCATGGCAATCCTCTGGGGTCGCTCGGCTGCCGGTTGCGTGTCCAGTATCTGGAAGGGACCCTCGGCCGCGGCGCTGGTGGAAGTAAAGAAGTCCGAAGCCCACTGGAAGTGCTGGTCGCCGAACTGGTCAATCCAGGATACGCAGCACGATAGGAATACTTTATATTTATCCGCGATGGTTCCTGCGGCGATATTCTGCGGAGTAATGTTGGTCCCCATCAGCAGGTCAACATTGTCCAGCTTGATCAGCTTTTCCACGGCGGCGGCGGTATCGGCGGCCGTGCTCTTGTCATCTGCGAGTATGAGGTTGATCTGCATCATCTTCCCGCCGACATTGACGCCGCCGGCGGCGTTGATATCAGCTACCGCTTTTTGATATGCCCACTGATGGTCAGCGCCGGTCATCGCGTTAACACCGGTCATGGAGACAATCGCGCCGATTTTAATCGTTGTCTTTTCGGCTTCGCCGCCCCCACAACTGCTGAAAAATATGCCGGCAATCAATATCGCGGCGAACAAAATGAACCATAATTTTTTCATTTTTCACTCCTTTTTAGACTGACAATGTGGGGGTCTTATTGAATGATTATTTTTCCGGCAGGCTACCTCCTTTCTGAAACTTAATTCACTTGGTTTTTCCGGAGGGATTTATCAGGTGAAGTATTAAGAAATCTTCACAATTATATATTTGAAATACCATAAAGTCAATAAAAACTAAAGGAATATCTGAGTTCGCGCCGAATTCTTTATATTAAGAAGATAGTGAAATGCTATGAACGCGTTCGCCGCGTTTCCTGACCGGTATCAGGAGCAGCAGTGATAATACCGCTGTGCCGGAAGCCAGGGCGAATGACCAGGCGAGATTCCCGGACATATCGGCTACCCAGCCGGAAATAATGGGCGATAGTATCGAGCCGATACCCAGGAACATGGTCCACAAGCCGACCGTGGTCCCGGCCGATTCCCTGGAGAAGTAGTCTGAAGCGGCGGCGGCGTACATTGCCCAGACAACTCCGTAACCCAGACTGAATACGATGGAGGTGACGAACAGCCATGCTCCGCGCGCAAATACCATCCCGAGACTACCGCTAGCGATGAGGGCGGCGCACAACATCATGACCCGGATTCTGCCTATCTTATCGGAGAGCGCCCCGAAGATTACCTTGCTGATAATCGCACCGATTCCTATTGCGGTCAGCAGGTTAGCGGCGATTCCATAGGAGAAATCCAGCTGCTCCGTCGCGTAGGTGCTGAGAAAGGTGAACGGTATCAATATCGAAAAGCCTGTGAGCAAGTAAGCCATGCCTAGGATCCAGAACCTCGTATCCCGGAAAAGCGTCATTAATGTCGTTCTAGTGGATTGGTGTCGGGCCTGTTCTATGTCTATATCGTTTTGAACCTGCGAAGGATGGTTTCTGATTACGATGAAATTGAGAATAGCTACGAGGAACCCCAGACTGCCGAGATACATCCATCCGGTTGTCCAGTCATTAGCGATGACGATTAAAGGTATAATGGCGCCGGAACCTATCAGTCCCAGAGCGCTGCCGATGTCTATAATAGCCAGCGTTTTCCCGATGTTGTTGCGACTGGTCCACCGCTGGGCGAGCGCCATGACTGGGGCCCAACATGCCGAAGAGCCGATTCCTGCCAGGGTGTAAAATAGACTGGCGGACAGGACGGATGATGCGTAGGACATTAAAAAAGCACCCAGCCCCAGGAGAGCCACGAACGATGAAATAAGCCACCTCGCGTCCCAGCGGTCGCCGAGCAGGCCGAGTACGGGAGAGCACAGGGTATAGGCGATGAAGAACGAGGAATAGATTACGCCGGCTTCGGCTTTGGTGATATCCAACGGGCCGAGCATCTCGGGGAGAAGTACTCCGTATCCATACCTTATAGCGTATGCCGTAAAGACGGTCAGGAAACAGGCTATCAGTACCAGGCGTTTGTTCATAGTTATAGGATCCGGTGTGAGTCTTGGAAATTATACTTACGTTTAATTTAAACGATTATATCTTAGCACATTATGTTATAACTGTCTTGAAATATCTCCGCTGGAAACAGGAAAATCCACGGTGTTAGAAACCTATCGAGGAAAGAAAGCCCTTGGACTGGCTTTCCACTTGGGCCAGGATAATTGCTTTTTCCCCAGCGCTCATGCGCTGTCGCCGTCGTGGCCCCAATGGAGGAATAGCCGTTTTTTTGAAGCTGAGTCCTGGATTCGGCAGCATCAGCTTTTTCTTTGTTTTGCTGGGACACGACTCGCTCCTTTCAATTCATCGGTTAGTCTACTACCTGTTAGGAGCTCTTGCCACCGCCTGAAGTGTACGGTTTTATTGGCCCTATTTGTGTCCCATTATCGCTGACGGTCTACACTTACTCGACTTAACCGTCATACCTCCTCCTACAGATTTGAAATTTTGCTTAATATATGTTAAACTATTATAATTATATTAATAATAAAGATTACATGAACATTCATGACAATAGAAATTGAACCCGGTAAGGCACAGCAAATCGCCGAAATTCGTCGGTTGCAACAGCAAATCACTAACGTCATGGGGCAATACGCCCCCAATGCCTGGATGGAGCTTGATCTCACCATCGCCCAGCTAAAAAGCCTGTTCTTTATTGAATTTGGGGGCAGGTCCAACTTGAGCCAGCTAGCGGCCGCCTTAGGAGTAACTCCGCCGAACGTTACCAGGATTGCGGAACGACTGGTTAAACAGAAATTGGTAAGTCGCAATGAGAACCCGGAAAACCGCCGCATGCTGTTACTCCAGGTAACCGATAAGGGAAAGGCATTATTAGATAAACTCAGAGAGAGCGGCTTGAGTAGAATGTCTGGCATTCTCAATCAATTAAGTACCGAGGAGCTTGCTGCTCTAGCGAAAGGTCTCGCCGCCATCACTCGGATAGCCATATTATCGCAAGGAGAAAAAAAGAGTGAGCATGATTGAAGTGGAAGCGCTAACCAAGCGCTTTGGGGATTTTACGGCTGTGGACAATATCTCGTTAAACGTCGAAAAGGGTGAGGTGCTGGGTTTTCTGGGACCCAACGGAGCAGGCAAATCTACAACGATAAGAATGCTCTGCACTCTTTTACGCCCAACGGAAGGTACTGCCAGGATAGATGGATTTGATATCATCAAACAACCTGGCCAAGTAAGACAGCACATCGGACTGGTCGCGGAAAAGCTTATACTCTACGACCAGTTGACAGCAGAGGAGAACCTTCGCCTTTTCGGTAGGATAAATAACCTACCTGAAGCCCAGATAAAGGAGGGCATAGATAAATGGCTGGGCCGCTTCGCTATGGAGCAATGGCGTAAATACCAGGTTGGCACTTTTTCTACAGGCATGAAGCAGCGTATAAACGTCGCTCGTGCCCTTCTTCATCACCCCGATGCCCTCTTTCTGGATGAGCCTACCTTAGGCCTTGACCCGCAGACGACCAGAGCGATTCACGAATTTATATTGGAACTACATAAAGATGGGATAACTATCGTGCTCACCACCCACGATATGGCTGAGGCAGAGGCAATGTGCAACCGAATCGCCGTTATCGACCAAGCAAAGATAGTAGCGCTGGACACTACCGGTAACTTAAAGAGGCTCATTTCTGGTGGAGACACGACAATAGTAGACATGGAAATCTCTAACCTCAATGATTTCATCGTCTCCAAAATAAATGGCCTTGAAGCAGTCTCTTCCATAGCCCAGACAGATACTTACCGGGTGAGAATTCACATTAAAGGGACTGACGCCCTTGGACCTGTAATAAATGCTGTTACCTCATTTGGGGGTAATCTCAAGTCGGTTAATACGGTTGAACCGAGTCTGGAGGATGTCTTCCTGCACCTTACCGGGCGCGAAATACGCGATAAAGTGACGGATAAAGTCCCTTCAGTGCGTGGCCGTCACTGGCGTGGAAGGTCCAGGATTAGGTAATGGAGGCGAGAATGGAATGAACAATCTAAAGAATCTAGTCATACATAGTTTACGTCTCGGAGCGAAAGACCTGACTGTCTTCTTCCGGGACCGGATGATGCTAATTTCATTTGTCATCATGCCCATCTTCATGATGGTCATGATGGGTTTTATCTTTCCTTCGCAAAACTCGTTAAAGAACGCCCCTTTGGGTATAGTCAACCTTGACCAAGGCCCTATGGGCGCACAAATAACTGCGGCATTTACGCAACCGATTCCTGGACAGACTAGTATATTTGAAATAGACTATCCCAAGAACCAGGATGATGCCATCAACCAGATAAAGAAGCAGACAATCAACGGGGCCATTGTTATCCCGAGCGATTTTTCGGCCGACATTGCGGCTGGACAGCAGGCGACTGTGACAATTATCAGTGACCAGTCCAACCCGCAGCTATCAGCGATGCTTAGCAGTGTTTTGGACAGCTTGATGTCAGCTATCTCGACCAAAATGGGAGAAACAATGGTGGCTTCTTTATCAGGAGTGGCACCTTCTCAGGCTTTAACCATGGTACAACCCTTTACAGTACAATCAGTAGGGGTAGTGCCGGGCAATCCCAACTATTTCCAGTTCATGGCCCCTGGCATCATGGCGATGGTCGTAATGATGGCAGCCATGATAGGGCTGGCTGGCTCAATATCGAGAGAGCGGGAGTTGGGGACACTTGATGGTATCATTTCCGCACCTATTAGCCGACTGTCTATCGTATTGGGTAAGAGCCTAGCGCAGGTTATACGGGGTCTGCTGCAAGCTGTCCTGACGCTGGTGCTGGCTGTATTAGTTTTCGGTGTCGTGGTACAGGGTAGCTTGGCCTTGCTGGCGTTGCTTTTGCTGCTCACGGTTTTTTCCTTTATTGGCTTGGGCGTCATAATTTCATCGGTAGCTTCGCAGCAAGAGACAGCCATGACTATCATGATGACCCTTACCTTTCCTATGCTCTTCCTCTCCGGAGCCATGTTCCCTATCCAGCAGATGCCGACAGTTATGCAGTGGATTTCTAAGGTTTTACCACTGACCTACGCAGTAAGTGCCCTGCGGAAATGTATTGTGCTTGGTACCGGCATAAGTGGGATGATGCCTGAAATTTGGATAATGCTCGGTTTCGGCATATTTTTCACTGCGGTGGCCATACCAGTCTTCAACCGGGTCATTACTAGATAATCATTCGCACCGTTCTCACACAAAGGAGTACAGGCGTGAAGATAGTTTCTGGCATCCATTGGATAAATGATGTTAGAGGTACGCTAACGTCCTTTCGGGCAAGAGTGGTTTTAAGGTTCTGAATGGAAATTGAACTCATCAAATTCTTTCCCCCTCTCAAACAAACAAGAATTTCAATCAGGCTGATAAACCTTTTTGAGAGGGGGATATAGGGGGTGAGCATTAAGAATCAACCATATGTAAACAGATCCTATACATTGACTTCTTTACATCATTACCTCGTCGTGTTATAATTAATCGTTAACAACTGAATAAAGAATCCCGAGACAGCGGGTGTCCGCCTCTGGCGGACTTAATTGAGCGCCTGCCGAGGATGAAATCAAAACGGATTGCTCCGTTTATGGTCCTTGTGCTCTGGCGCAGGGACTTTTTCTTTACATAAAAAATGTCATTCCGGCGAAAGCCGGAATCCAGGATGGCGGGGATAATGCAAATGGGAGGTTAAAGCCATGCCCACGGAAAAGAAAACGAATATAGTTGAAGACCTGAGGGAGACGTTCTCGCGCTCGAAAGCGGGCGTGCTCACTGATTACCGCGGGCTCACCACCTCCGAGATGAACGAGCTCCGCGGCAAGCTGCGCGAGGCCGGCATCGAATACAGGGTCGTTAAGAACTCCCTGGCGCAGATTGCCTCTGAAAATGCCGGCATGGCGGACCTCGCCGGCTCTTTTAATGGGCCGATGGCTATCGCCTTCGATTTCTCCGAATCGGCCGTCGTCGCTAAAATCATCGTCGAATATATCCGCACCAATAAATCGGCCATGAGCGTCAGAGGCGGTTTTTTGGCCGACCGTGTTTTAAGTCCTGCGGAGGTAGAGACCCTGGCCAGAATCCCCTCGAAAGAGGTGCTGATAAGCCAGGTGATGGCGGGTATGAAGAGCCCTATGTACGGACTTGTCAACGTGCTTGCGGGCCCCATTCGCGGTATTATGGGCGTGCTGCAGGCCAGAATAAACCAGCTGGAGGGAGCTTAAATGGCAGAAGAAGAAAAGAAGGAAGAAGTCAAGGCTGAGGAAGCAGCCGCGGAAGAGCCGAAGAAACACAAGACGGCAGCCAAGGCTGCCAAGAAGTCCGATAAAGTTGACGAAGTGCTGACTATCGTTAAGGGCATGACTGTCCTTGAGCTGGCAGACCTTGTTAAGGCGTTTGAGTCCGAGTTCGGCGTCAGCGCTGCGGCGCCCGTCGCCGTTGCCGCCGCCGCCCCGGCCGCCGAGGCGGCCCCCGCCGCCGAGGAAAAGACCGAGTTCACGGTCGTCCTGACGGCTATCGGCGAAAATAAAATCAACGTCATCAAGGCCGTCCGCGAGCTGACCAACCTCGGACTGAAAGAGTCCAAGGACCTGGTGGAAGGCGCGCCCAAGCCGGTCAAAGAGAACGTCAGCAAGGAAGAGGCGGCCACCGCCAAGCAGAAGCTGGAAGCCGCCGGCGCCACCGCCGAAATAAAGTAGCTTTTAGAGGGGGCGGGCTGGCTTTTCCGGGTCGGCCCGCCTGTTGCAAAATTCGCGCTGATACCCTATAGTAAGCATAATTAACCGGTCGGGGGTTAGCGCTATGGCAGGAGAATGGGCGGTCCTGGCTATTGTCGGCGCGGTGTTCATCGTCCTCGGCATCGCCAGCTTTTTGTGGGGCCGCCACGAGCAGAAGGTCCTTGATGAAGCCCTGACGACCCACGTGGATGTCAGGGAGTTTATTTCTCACTGGCCGGAGCGGCCCCAGCCCGGGGCCCTGAAAATCGGCGGGGCTATATGCGTCGCCCTGGGAATCGTTATGGTGGTGATTGGCCTGATTCTCTGGTATGTAAGCCTGCCCTGATAGAAATTTCGCTCCCCACCTTATTTATACGCATATGAGCTACTCTATTTTCGATGAAACTATGGTCGCCATGACCTGGCCCGCTATAGAGGAAGCGGCGAAACATAATGCCGTTGTCCTGCTGCCCGTCGGCATTATCGAGGAGCACGGCCCTCACCTCGGGCTCGCCGTCGATACTTTCGTTCCCCATCTGTTGAGCGTCCTGGCCAGGCGCGAGCTTGATTCGCGTGGCACGGAGACGCTGGTTGCCCCCGCCTGCTACTGGGGTATCAGCCGCGCCACGGCCACCTTCGCCGGCACTTTCTCCGTCCGCCCCGAGACTATGAGGTCGCTTATCTACGATATTCTGGTGTCGCTAAAGAGCTGGAATTTCCGGCGCGTCTTCGTCATCAACTGGCACGCGGACTACCACCACGTCCGCGTTATCTTTGAAGCCTTACAGGAAGCCCGCAGCAGCGCGGATATCGACGCCCGCAACGTCATACTGCCTTCCGATTTACGCCGCTACCGGCTTTCCGGCGCGGAGGACTACATCCTCGTTCAGAAAGACCCGCCCTCCGAGCGTCCCCATGGAGAGTTCGTCGATTACCACGCCGGCTCTCTGGAGACGGGCGTCGCGCTGGCTTTCTTCCCCGAGTACGCGGACGCCGTCCTGGCCGGGAAGCTCGAGCCTACCCGCCTCACCAATGACGACCTCAAGGGGCTGGGTAAAAGTGACGAGGAGACCAGGAAGCTCATCCCCGGGGGGTATTTCGGCGACCCCGCCGGCTATGATGTCGAGTTCGCCAGGAGTTTTATTGAGGCCAGCGCCCGGGACATCGCCGATACAATCGAAAGTTATCTCAAAAATCGCTGAACCCGGGTTTTACTTTCTTGCCCCGGCTTTTCGCCACCCCGTTTCCTTCACGAAGATAAGCATGCCCAGCGCCGCCGCCGAGAGCGCCGCCCAGAAAACAAAAGGCAGGCCGGGGTTGATGTTCGCGAAGGCGTTGCCTACTGGGGGAGAGACCAGGCTGCCTACCTGGGCTATCGTGAAAACAATGCCCAGGGCCATGCCGGTATACTCTATCCCCACGCCCCCGGTTTCCATCAGCATCGTCATGGTGATGGCCATGAAGGCGTCCATGAAAATGCCGGATAGCACCATCAGGACCCAGACCACGCTCTCCGGGGCCACGGGCAGTACGCCGATGCAGATAGTGCTCACGATTAGCGCCGGCAGCATTATTGCTTTCCTTGAGCCGAGTCTGTCCGATAAAAAGCTCAGCGGGACGACGGATAATGTGCTTACCGCGTAAAACAGGGACAAAGTGCCGTCCGCCGCGGCCTGGGGCCACCCCTTGCGGAACAGGTACAGCGGCAGATAGCCCGTCATGCCCATGACCCCGCCGATACGGAACATGAGGGTCAGCCCCAGCAGCCACAGCGGTTTCAGGCGCAGCAGTTTACCGAGTGCCTGGCGGAGCGGCACCCTGGTGGGGGTCTCGTTGTCTGTCTGGACCCCCGCGAGCTTTTCCGGAATCATGAGCCAGAATATCCCCACAAAGGCGGAGACGGCCCCGTAGAAATACATTACGTTTCTCCAGCCGCCCAGCGCCGGTGAGAGCACCGTGGCGCTTATCAGCGGGCCCAGCATGAGTCCCAGGCCCATGCCCATGGCGCCTATCCCCTGCGCCACGCCGAGTCGCGGCCCTTTGAACCACATGCCCAGCGTTTTGGTAACGGCGACCGGTATAACCAGCCGGACCATGCCGTTGAGAAAGACGGTGGCGGTGAGGCTGAAAAAATCGTTGGAAAGGCCCCGCAGGGCGCCCGTTATTCCCGTGAGAACGCAGAAAAGTACCAGGATATTTTTTACACGGAATTTATCGCTGAGCACCCCGCCGAGAAGGCTGACGAATACCCCCGCCAGGCTGGAGATGCCCCAGACGGTGCCGATCTGGACTACGTCCAGTCCCAGGTCCTGGGACATCTCCTGGAAGAGCACCGGCATGCAGGAAAAAGGTACCGCCGCCACCAGCGTGCCGGTTATTGTCAGTAAAGCCAGTACGTACCAGTTATCCTTCAGACTGTTGCTGTCGGGCATCAGAAATACATCTTGCCCGGGCCGGTGGTAAAGTGGAACACAGGCCGGTCCACCTTAAGGAACGTCAGGGGGGAATGCTTGAGTCCCGCCGGTATAAAAACCAGGCTGGTTTTCGTGATAATATGCTTCTCGTCTCCCAGCCAGAGCTCAACTTCCGCCCCGAGGTCGTACGGGTCGTCCGGGTTGGTGCCGATGAAAGCGATTATTTCATCGTAGTCGTGCGTATGGGCCTCGGTGCCGACCTTTTTGCCGCCGGGCACCGGCGGCGCGATTGCCGGCCGCGGCAGTACCCATACGCATTCCATGTAGTTGGCTCCCGGCACGATGCTACTGTCCAGGTAAAAGAGCCGCCCCCCTTTTCCCTTCCCCACCGGGCTCAGGTTCGGGGGACTCCACGGGGCTTCGACCGCCGGGGGCTTGTATTCACTCAGGATGTATTTTCCGTATTTGGTTTCTGGCATAGCTTAATCTCCTTAAAAAATCCGAAGCACGAAGCACCCCACCTCACCTCATTTATTTTTATTCTTCTTTATCTTTTCCCACCCGCCGCCCTCGCTCCACCGGCTCCTTACCCGTCGTTTAGCCTCGCCACCCCTCTTTTTTTTGTGGTTTTGATTTTTGAGATTTGAGATTTGAGATTTGACTTATCCTACTGGTACTTCTTCTTCAGCCCTTCGCCGCAGGGGGACTCTATGGTGAAGAAAATCGGCTTGGTGATGTTGCGGAAAATCATCGGGCCGACCTCCAGGTTGGCGGGAATGAATATCGCCCCGCTCTTCTTTATGACGTGCTTCTCCCCTCCGATATGCACCTCCATCTCCGCGCAGAGGTCGCGTATATTGTCGTAGTTATAGCAGTAAAACCCGAAGAAGCGGTCGTAGGGCTGGGTGTTGGCGTCCATGATTTTTCGCTCGGCGGGCCCGCCGGGCAGCAGCCACATGTTCTCGCAGCCGAACTCCGCGCCCTTTACTGTTGTCTCATCGATGTACGCCAGGCGCTTGGTGCTTTTGGCATCGGGGTGCATGTAAGGAGGGTATTTATAGCCGGGCTTGTCCTGGGTCACGAACATTTTTTCATATTTTCTGGCCATCAGCGTTTCCTTTCTTTCTCTGGGTGTTCCCGCGACTAGACGTAGTCGCCGCCGGGTCCTATGGTAAAGTGGAAGAACGAATCGTCCATGCGTAGGATTCTCAACGGACAGTGCGTTACGTTGGCGGGGATATAGACGACGAAGCTCTTGGTGAAGATGTATTTTTCGTCCTCCAGCCAGAACTCGACCTCTCCGCGCAGGTCTTCCGGGTGGTTTACGTCCGTCCCGAAGAAGGAGAGCAGTTCCGGGAAGGGGTGCGCGTGCGGAGGAACGCCCTGACCGCCCGGCCTTTTCTTTGCTTCCTCCATCTGTTCCGGGGTGAGGACCGGCCGCGGCCGCATGCCGGGGTATTTCTCGCTCCACTGCCAGACCATCTCCGAGTAGAAAGAGCCGGGCATGACGTTCTTGTCCGTCCAGACGACATGCTCCAGGCCGCGGTGGTAGCCTTCCCACAGCCCATCCCCTATCATGTCCCGTTCCCATTCGCGGTAGGGAGGGAGGGGTATGTTCTTGGCAAGTTCCGTGCAGATGTACTTATCGTATTTTCCCATATTCACCTTTCCTTTCTTTATTTGTTTATTAGTTTGATGTGTCCTCTCCCCTTGCGGGAGAGGATTAAGGCGAGGAGGTATTCCTCCCTCTATATATTATTAATGCTCCGGGTTCCCGCCCGGGTTGGCTTTGGCGAAGTCCCCGCAGCCGAGCATCATCGTTATTTCAATATGAGGTCGGGCGACCTTTTTCCATACGAGGGGTCCGTGCTTGGTGCCTTTAGGGAGGAATAAAGCGGTGGTCGTATCGAAGGTAAGGGGCTTCCCGCCGCAGCCGATTTCTATTTCCGCCCCGAGGTCTTCCGGGTTATCCGGGTCGCCCCCGATATGCATCACGATTTCGTCGTAGTTGTGGGCGTGCTCGAGGACGTAGGGGTTGGGGGTGGGGACATCGTAAATCCAGCTTACCTCTATGTAGGTATTGCTGCCCGGCACCAGGGCGTTGCTCATGTATGTCATGGAGGGAACCTGGTGGCCGGTGTGCTTGCCTACCGCCTGCAGGCCGACCTCATACGCGGGCTTGCGCACGAGCAGTTTTTCACAATCGATTCTGGGCATTTCACATGCTCCTTCCCGGATAATTTCGGGGGAACGGTGAGTACAACCAGCCTGATTTTATAATCATTTAAAGGAGGGTGTCAATTTTCAGAGAGAGTCTTACTCCGTCCGTCTCGGCCGGTACTGCACCGCCTCGGCGATATGCTGCGCCTTGATTGTGTCGCAGCTCTCCAGGTCGGCTATGGTCAACGCGAGCTTCAGGATGCGGTGGAAAGCGCGGGCGGAGAGGTAGAGCTGTTTCATGGCGGCCTGTAATAAGCTCTGCGCCGTCTCCTCCACGTGACAGAAATCGCGGATTTCCGCCGGGGTCATCTCGGCGTTGCTGGTGAGCCTCGTGCCTTTGAATCGCTTTAGCTGGCGCGCCCGCGCCGCGCTAACTCTCTCCTGCACTTTATCCGAGGTCTCCCCCCGCCGGTTGTCGGCGAGCTTTTCGTAGTCGATATGCGGCACCTCGACGAATATGTCCACCCTGTCTATAAACGGACCGCTGATGCGCCTCTGGTAGCGCGAGACTACGCTGGACGGGCAGGTGCACTTGTGGAAGGGGTCGCCGTAGTAGCCGCACGGGCAGGGATTCATCGCCCCCACGAGCATGAAGCTGGCCGGGAACGTTACCCGCCCCTGCGCCCGGCTTATCGTCACGACCTTGTCCTCCAGCGGCTGCCTGAGTACTTCCAGCAGCGAGTGCCCGAACTCCGGCAGCTCGTCGAGGAAGAGGACACCCCGGTGGCTCAGGCTTATCTCGCCAGGCCTGGGAAAGTGCCCCCCGCCCACCAGCCCCGCGTTGGAGATGGTGTAGTGCGGCGACCGGAACGGGCGCTGCCTCACCAGAGGCGTGTCCGCCGGCAGCAGCCCGCTGACGCTGTATATCTTGGTGACTTCCAGCGCTTCCCCGCTGGTCATCGGGGGCAGTATGGAGGGCAGCGCCCGCGCCAGGAGCGTCTTGCCGCTTCCGGGCGGCCCGCACATTATCATATTATGGCCCCCGGCCGCCGCCACCTCCAGTGCGCGCTTGACGTGCTCCTGTCCCTTGATATCGGCGAGGTCGGTATAATTCATAAGCGGCGCTGCGGTTGAAGACTTTTCTTCCGGTTTGAACTCCGGCGCTGGTATGTCCCCCCGCAGGTAGCTTACCATCTCTGCGAGCGATTTCATGGGGATTATCTTTACGCCTTCTATCAGGGAGGCTTCCCTGGCGTCCGTCTCCGGCACAATGACATTGGCCATGCCTTCGTCGTGGGCGAGGGCGACCAGCGGGAGGACGCCGTTGGTGTGCCTCAGGCTGCCGTCCAGCGATAGCTCCCCGAGGAACATGGCGTCGCTGCCGTCGGCGCTGACCTGCTCCGAGCTCAGCAGTATGCCGACCGCTATGGGCAGGTCGTAGGCGGGCCCTGCTTTCTTCAGGTCCGCCGGCGCCAGGTTCACCACGATTCGTTTCATGGGGAAAATGCCGCCGGAATTGCGTATGGCGGCGCGGACTCTCTCCTTGGCTTCCTGCACGGCGGCGTCCGGCAGGCCGACTATTGTGAAAGCGGGCAGGCCGTTGGAAATATCCACCTCCACCTCGACCACCGCGCCGTCCAGCCCTACAATCGCCCCGCTGCGCACTTTAGCTAACATTTCAGAGGGATTATAACGTAAAGGGAGCCAAATGGCAAAGTTATACTGTCATTCTGACCCCGATGCCAATCGGGGGAAGAATCTCGGGGTGGCGTGGTGTCATTCCCGCGCAGGCGGGAATCCAGTCACCTCACCCCCTTAATCCCCCTCTCCTTCGAAAGAGAGGGGGAGAAAAAAGAAAGAGGGGCTTGTAAAGCCCCTCTTAAACACCCCGTTGGATGTTTAGCATACATTGGGTGAGGAGAAAAGGGGTGCGTGCATAGCTTCTCCCTTTAGTAAAGGGAGATTGTGAGGGATTTTAGTTTCCCCCTTGCGCCCCTCTTAAACATCCTGTGTATATTAACTAGACCTCGATTCTTACCAGATCTTCCGTATCTTCAGGTTCGATAGGTGTATTAATCATGTCCTCAGCCCCTATTTTCAACGACTCTATGAGTTTTTCTCTGGTTTTTTCCTGTGCGTTTACGCCCGGCAGGTCCACCAGCCAGCCTATCCACCAATCACCGCTTTTTTTTATTACTGCCCTGTACTCCATATTGCACCTGCCCTATTTCAGGAATGGAATTCCTAAATCCCGGCATATCTTTCTCGCCAGAGAATCAACAATTTCGCTGTGCCGGGGTATCTCAGTCCTTTATTTAGCTTTTTAATAAATACTGTGCCTGCGCCCTTCTCTCACCAGATGAGCGCCCTGATTCTCAAGATATTTTATAAGTTCTTTCCTTTTCGTAACTTAATTATATACCTGGGACGCCGTAATGTCACTCACCCCCTTATTCCCCCTCTCCTGACAGAAGAGGGGGAGAAAAAAGGAAGAGGGGCTTTACAAGCCCCTCTTAAACACCCCGTTGGATGTTTAACATACATTGGGTGAGGAGAAAAGGGGTGCGTTCATAGCTTACTGTTCTCCGGCTTCCCCCGAGAACTGTAAAATGACCTGTCTCGACCTGGGGCGGTTGTCGAACTCCACGAGCACTATCTGCTGGAACTGTCCCAGCGTCAGCCGCCTCCCCACGATGGGCACCACCAGCGACTGCCCCAGGAGCGAGGCGCGCACGTGGGAGAACGCGTTGTTTTCCTCCCACTGGAACCTGTGCTCGTAGATGTCGTTCACCGGCACCAGGCGAGACCACGTTTTCTGGAAGTCGGCTACCAGCCCCGGCTCGAACTCTATAGTGGCGACGGCTGCCGTGGTCGCCGGGATGAATATGACCACGGTGCCGTTGGCGATGTATCCCTCGCCGGCCAGCTTTTGCACCTGAGGCGTGATGTTTATCACGGATACGTACAGCCCATTGGCTGGCACGCTCGTATCCAGGGTTATTTTACGGGTGACTATCATTCCTCGCCCCCTGCCTGTGCTTACGAGGATAGCTTTTTATAATCGGCGGGGCAATGGGGCGTGTTGCTATTGTCTGTAAATGCTAACCCTCAAATCTGGCAGGCTTTATCCTTTTTTGTATCTTCGCCCACGAAGGCGTTATCAGGAAGCTTTCCTCCATGTTGTCGACCATTCTGGTGAACTTGCTCATGGGCGCGGCGAATGTCAGCATGTCTTTGTCGACGTAGGGCCTGGCCGATATGTCGAACATGCCGATGACCGCCCTCGGCTTTTCCGACCTCGTTTCGAGGTAGGGGTACTGCACGATGCTGGCGCAGCCGCTCCCGAACGGGGCTATGACCATGTCCTGCTCCGCTTCGTCGAAGCTGGCGAGCGTGAAAAGCCCGGCGAGCACGTCCGCTCTGGCGAAGAAGATGACCACCTCGGGGTTGTCTTCAGCTTCCAGGTTGTCCCAGCGCTTGAATACTATATACCTGGCGGGGGCTTTCATCGCCGGTGCGTGCTTTTTCATGTACTCCCTTACCATCTCCGGCGTTTTCTTGTAGCGCTCTCCTTCCATCTTGCCCGGTATCCCGCACGATAAGAAGTATTCGAAGTCCGGCATCAGGGTATCCGCGAAGCCCAGGTATCTTTTGCCCCCCGGGCAGCCTACGGTGTTCACATCGAACGCCAGAGACTCCCCCTTCTGTATTTTTGCTACCCCCCCGATAACGCACCTCGGTACCTTCCCCGGCTTGGCCGCTTGCGCGCGCCCCGCTTCGTCGGTGTAATAAAACGTGACGGGCAGTGCGGCGTTGTTAAAATATTTTTTCCAGAGCGCCAGGAACTTGTTCTTAAGTGCAATGTCCATTTTAGTCCCCCTCTTTATTAAGCTTCTTGCCGTATATAATCAGGTGAAACGGTCCTTTTATTTCATAGCCCCTCTCCGTAAAGCCGCATTTTTCGAAGAGACACCGCGCCGGCAGGTTTTCCTCGATGGTATCCATGACAAGCTCTTTATAGCCGAGCTCTTCCGCTCGCGCCATCAGCGTCCGCATCATCGTCTCT
>CAYTZI010000007.1:23597-28374 GCA_964442335.1 uncultured Dehalococcoidaceae bacterium
GCGTTAGAACTCCATAAAAACGTTAAAATACGTGCAGTCCGGCATGGCGGTTATCGCGCTGCCGGGACGGTACTTCTGGCTTTCCCCGGAGAGAAAAACGACCCTTTTCGCCCCGCCGGCTATATTTTCCCAGGTCTTCTCCCTTTCTTCAACGGGTATGAACTGCCCGTGAAACTCGAGCATGACCCAGGGCCTGTCCTCTCTAATGACCTCTTTGGCTCCGGCCACGACCATCCCCTCCGCCCCTTCCACGTCTATCTTTATGCCGTCCGGCTTTATGCCGCGCTCGCGGCAGAAATCGTCGACCGTTATCGTTTCAACATAGCTGCTCGGCGACTTCTTGTCGGTTTTCCGGATAACGCTCGACCCGCTGCTGCCGCGGCCGGAGGAATAGTATAGCTTTGTCCTGCCTGTCTTGTCGCTCAGCGCGCGGGGTTCCACCGTCACGTTTTCCAGCCTGTTTTTCCTGACGTTCTTTTGCAGGGTATATCTCGCCGCGGCGTCCGGCTCGAACGAGTATATACGGCCGGTTTTACCGGCCAGCGCGCTGAACAGCAGCGTGTACGGTCCAATCCACGCGCCGACGTCCAGGATGGTCGCGCCCGGCTTTACGGCTTTCGCCAGGTACTCCATGCAGTCGGTCTCCCACAGCCCCTGCGAGAACCTCTCCCAGAAATAGCTCTCCAGCACCTTGTACCGCGTACCGGTCGGCGGGTACTCTACTTCCACGTAGCGGCGGTATATCTTCAGGTACTGGAGCGCCCTGGCCAGCGCCGCTTTCAGTCCGTGCTCTCTGCGGTAGTTCAGGAACGACTGTATCAGTGAGCCCATGAGCGCTTATCTTTTTCTGTTCGTGAGAACGCAGAATAAGTATTAGCAGCTACGCCGCTATTTCCGCTGCTGTTTTGAATTTTTAGCTATTATATATCATCGGTTGGGGATTTGTCTTGTCTGTCAGGAGGCTTTTTTCTGGTGCGCGGCCTTGATTTCTTCGTAGAGCTTGCAGTTCTCGGCAATCATCTCGCGGATAGGCAGCTGGAAGGGGCACCTTGCTTCGCACTCGCCGCACTGCACGCAGGTGGCGGCCTTCGCCATGTTGTCGGCGATGAACCCTCCCTCGAGGTACCAGTCCGGCGGCAGGCGCTTTACGAATGTGGGGAAGGTCATGACCATGGATATGGCGATTCCCTGCTGGCAGGGCTGGCAGTAGTCGCACCGCCGGCAGAACCGGGTGCCGAGCTTGTCCCGCATCCGCTGCATCTCTCTGCGGTCGGCGGCGGTTATTCTCTGCGGCCCTTCATAATAGCCGGCTATTTCTTCTATCTCGCTGATTTTCTCGATGCCCGGTATGGTGACCACGTCTTTGAACTGTAATAGGTATTTGAAAGCGATTCTCGCGTTATCGAGCATACCCCCGGCGAGCGGTTTCATGACGATGAAGCCGACGTCGTTCTGGCGGCACAGGGGCAGGAGCTCGTCGGCCGGTTCGCTGGTGATGAAGTTGAAGGGGAACATGAGCGTCTCGAACCGGCCCGTCCTTACCAGCGCCTTGGCGGTGTCCATCTGGTGCGATGTCACCCCGATGTGCCTTATCTTTCCTTCTTTTTTAGCCTTCTCAAAGACGTTATAAAGCCCGCTCTCGGGGTCGAGTATCCTGTCCATCGTCTTAGTGTCGTTGATGCCGTGGAACTGGTATAAATCTATATAGTCGGTATCGAGCCGTTTCAGGCTAAGCTCTAAATTTTTTTCGATGATTTCTGGGGTGCCGGGGAACGACTTCGTGGCGATGAAAACGTCTTTCCGCCGCCCTTTTACCGCCTTACCGATGCGCTCCTCGCTGGTGGTGTAGCCGTTGGCGGTGTCGAGGTAGTTGATGCCCAGGTCGAGGCACCGTCTCACTACCTTCACCGCGTCATCTTCGTTCAGCCGCTGTATCGGTATCCCCCCGAACCCCAGCCGCGTTACCATCATTCCCGTCTTGCCGAGCCTTATCTTTTCCATCATAGTTCCTGTGAAATCAAGCGTATTGGCAGCCCTATTTACTCTGCTCTATCCTCTCCTTCATTATCCGGTAAAACTCATCGGGCTCTTTCCCGATGGACAGCTCCTCCATGGGGCACATGCCTTTACCGTCTTCACGGATGATATAGGGAGAGGTTTTGAGCAGGTGGTGCCTGATGCCGTGCTTGTCGAGCGTTTTTACGGCGAGCTCGCTGCCCACCGGACTGTACACCTCGACGGCCCCGGCCTCGACGCACAGCATGGCGGCGGCGTTACCCATGATTTTATCGTAGACGACCACCGGCTTCCGCTCGTTTTTACACGTGCCGATGTAGTCCATCAGGGGCAGCAGCCGGTCTTTTTTAGAGCTGAATATCAGCTTGTTGCCGTAGTAAATCCGCAGCGTGTCGTCGCTGTCCAGGAAAGCCTTGAACCTGTCTAGCGCCATCGGCTGTTTGCCCGCCGCCTCCGGGCGATGAGACCGTAAATCCAGAAGCCAACCGGTATCAGGACTATCTGGGCAATGATACCAGGCCATGACTGCTCTATGGTGTTGCCGACCGCGCTGAAGGGCGTTGCTGAAGGCCCGAGCGGACTGTAAACGTGGCCCGTGATAACCTGCACGAGGACCACGGCGATGAGCAGAGCGAGTCTTCCCCCCGCCATCGCCCCCAGCAACGACCACACCGTGTTGAGGTGTAGCTTCTGCCTCAGCAGCCCCGCGATGAGCCCGTAGGCGGTAACCTCGACGGCTATCTGCGGCAGGATGGTCAGCGCCGGCATGCCGGACACGGCGTAGCTGGCGAAAGGTGTTACCAGCCCCACGATTGCCCCCGCCTGCCAGCCTGCTGTCAACGCCGCGACGAAGACGAAGAAGTGCATGGGCAGATAGGTGGCTCCGGCCAGCTCAAACTGGTGGAAGGCCCACGGCGTGACGACGCTCAGCGCGGCGAATACGGCTATTATGATGTAGGTGCGCGCGTCCGTCAGCTTGAGCGTTAGCGGCATCGCTTGTTCGTTGATGGCGATTCTTCTCAGCATTTCAGCCTCCTTGGAGTTGAACGTGACGATTTTGTCCAGCGTCTCCAAATATAATGATATCTATCGGAGTGTTAAAAGTCAAAAATCCCGCCGGCTCTCTATCAGGGTTGCCCCCGACGTCTCTGGGGGCTGCCCCCGTTCAATTGCCCCTCGCCGGGAGCTAGACTTTTATCAGGATGTTTTTTCGGGAGGCGCTATGTTTTTGTTGAATTCCCTGCTTTTCTGTATTTTGCTGATGCTTGCCGTCGGCGCGGTTATCGCTTTCAATCAGTTCTTCATCAGGCCCTTTCAGACGCGTTGGGCTATAGGCACCGCGAGGAAAATCATTGACTCCGGGCAGGCCGCCAGCGAGACGCAGTTCCGCCACGTTTACCGGCTGCTCGCTACCGCCCGCAACGACCTCGAGGCTACCAAGCTCTGGAAGCAGCTCGACCAGCTGAAAGACCTGGCTGGCATACCGGTGTAAAAGTAAACCATGTTGTCATTCTAAGTGCAGCGAAAAATTTCGTGGTGGGATCTGCAATTCTTTTCTCCACCCCTATCTGTATTTATTGCTATTAGCCTTGAACTTTTCACTTAATCATTGCACATTTGCCGCGTTTCCACGATAATATAACTCGTGAAAGCCGAGCTTGTTACCAGCGGCACCGAGCTACTCCTCGGAGAAGTCGCCGATATCAATACCTGCTATATCGCCGGCCAGCTTGCCGCGCTGGGCATCGACCTCTATTACTGCGCCACGGTAGGGGACAACTTCGAGAGGTTCTCCCGCGTCCTCAAACAGGCCTGGGACCGGTCCGACCTCATTATCATTACCGGCGGGCTCGGCCCCACTCAGGGTGACATAACGCGCGAGGTCATCGCGGCGGTGCTCGGAGAAAAGACCGCTATCGACCCCTCCCTGAAAAAGGAGCTTACCGCCTTTTTTACCGGGCGCGGCATCGAGATGCCTGCCAGCAATCTAAAGCAGGCCATGATTATCCCCTCCGCCGTGCCCCTCCGCAACGCCTCGGGCACCGCCCCCGGCTGGTGGGTGGAAAAAGAGGGGCGCCTCGTCATCACGCTGCCCGGTCCCCCCGGCGAGATGCAGACGATGTGGCAGAACGTCGTCCTCCCCCGCCTTAAGGCCAAGAGCGGGGCCATCATTCTATCGAGAACGCTCAAGACCTGGGGGCTTTCCGAGGCTAAAGTCGACGAACTGGTCTCGCCTTTTCTAAAGTCTTCCAATCCGACTCTCGCGCTTTACGCCAGGGCGGATGGCATTAACCTGCGTATTACGGCTAAAGCCCCGACAGAGTCGGCGGCGGGCGCCATGCTGTTCACCCGCGAAAAGGAAATCCGCAAAATCCTGGACAAATATATCTGGGGCGCGGACAGCGATACTCTTGAAGATATCATAGGCAAACTGATGACGGAGAAAAAGCTGACCATCGCCTTCGCCGAGAATTTTACCGGCGGCATGCTGGCGGGCTCTTTTACCGGCAGGCCTTACTTCAAAGGCGGCCTCGTCCTTCCCTCCGGAGCTGCCGTTACCGGGGCTTCCACCGTTGAGATGGCTCAAAAGGTCCGGCGCCATTTCAGGGCCGCTGTCGGTATGGCGATTGCCGGCCGGCAGCTTGTTACGGTCGCTAAAAGGAACGCCTTTATCACCGTCGTCTCTAAAGACAGGAGCGCTTCCGTGGCCACCGGCTACCCGGGCAATCCCCAGCTTATCGCGAGACGGACTATCAACCAC
>CAYTZI010000008.1:0-27502 GCA_964442335.1 uncultured Dehalococcoidaceae bacterium
CCCAGCTGGTCAGCCACAATGTCCAGAGCTACCGCGACCTGCCCCTGCTGCTCTACCAGATACAGACCAAGTTCCGCGACGAGCCCCGGCCACGCGGCGGGCTCATCCGGGTACGCGAGTTCCACATGAAAGACCTCTACAGCTTCGACACGGACGAGGCCGGGCTGGATGTCAGCTATCAAAAAATGGTCAAAGCTTACCAGAACATTTACGACCGCTGCGGGCTGCCGGTGATGCTGGTAGAGGCGGACAGCGGGGCCATCGGCGGGAAAGACTCGCGGGAGTTCATGGCGGTATCGGAAACCGGGGAGGACGAAATTATCTACTGCCCGGCGTGCAAATACGCCGCCAACGCCGAGAAGGCGGAAAGCGTCAAGGAGAAAACAAAAAGCGGCGAGCCCCTGCCCGTAGAAGAAGTCGCCACGCCCGGCGCGGCGACCATCGAAGAGGTAGCCGACTTCCTGAAAGTCCCGGCGAGCCGCACCCTTAAAGCCGTCTTCTATATCGCCGACGGCGCGATGGTCTTCGTGGTCATCCGCGGCGACCTGGCCGTCAACGAAATAAAGCTCAAGAACCAGCTCCACGCGACCGACCTCCGCATGGCAACCGAGACCGAGGTTATCGCCGCCGGCATCGTGGCGGGGGCGGCATCACCGGTGGGGCTGAAGGGCTACAGGGTTATCGCCGACGACTCCATAACGACGGGCAGTAACTTCGTGGCCGGCGGCAACAAGCCGGATACCCACCTGAAAAACGTCAACTACCCGCGCGATTTCAAAGCGGATATCGTGGCGGACATCGCCGCAGCGCGGGCGGGCGACAAATGCCCCAGATGCGGCGGGACTCTCGCTTCCACGAGGGGAATAGAGGTGGGGCACATCTTTAAGCTGGGAACGACCTACAGCAGCAAATTCGAGGCTGATTTTATCGATGAAAAGGGCGAGAAACGGCCCACCGTCATGGGGTGCTACGGCCTGGGGCTGAGCCGACTGATGGGGGCGGTCGTCGAGCACAACCATGACGACAAGGGGATTATCTGGCCCCTGTCTATCGCGCCTTATCACGTCTATCTCTGCGCCCTGTACCGGGAAGACTCCAAAGCGCGAGAGGTCGCGGAAAAGCTCTATAAAGACCTGGACGCCGTCGGACTCGAGGTGCTTTTCGACGATAGAGAGGAGTCCCCGGGGGTAAAGTTCAACGACGCCGATTTGCTCGGGATACCGCTCCGGGTGACCGTAAGCCCGCGCACTCTGGAGAAGAACGGCGTGGAGCTCAAGAAGCGCGCCGAGAAAGAGTCGGAGATAGTGCCGCTGGCAAAAATCGTTGACAGGCTCAAGCAGCTTATTGAAAGCTGAATATATTTTCACTATAATAATCACCAAATGCCTTCCATTATCTCTGTCCAGAACCTCCGCAAGACCTACGGTAAGACCATCGCCGTAAACGATATATCATTTGAGGTCGAAGAGGGGGAAATTTTCGGCCTGCTCGGGCCGAACGGCGCCGGCAAGACCACCACGGTAGAGTGTATGCAGGCGTTGCGCCAGCCCGATTCCGGCGATATCCGCGTCCTCGGGCTGGACCCGCGCACCGAGGCCCAGGCATTGCGACGGCGCATCGGCTCGCAGCTACAGGAGTCCGCCCTGCCCGACCGCATCAAGGTCTGGGAAGCCCTGGACATGTTTGCCTCGGTAGCGCCGGAAGCGCTGGACTACCACGTCCTCATGGACCAGTGGGGAATCGCCGAGAAACGCAAAGCCTCATTTTCCAGCCTGTCCGGTGGCCAGAGACAGCGCCTCTTTATCGCCCTGGCACTCGTTAACAATCCCGAAGTGGTCTTTCTCGACGAGATGACGACCGGGCTCGACCCCGCCGCCCGCCGCGTTGCCTGGGACCTGATACGGGCGATAAGGGACAGTGGCACCACCGTCGTGCTCGTTACCCACTTCATGGACGAAGCAGAAAACCTCTGCGACCGGGTAGCTATCGTTGACCGTGGCAGCATCGTGGCCGCCGATAGTCCGCAGGGCCTCATCGCCCGGCATACCAGCGACGTGCGCGTCATCTTTACGACGGACAAAGGCGATCTCGACTGGCTGGAGAAAGTCCCCGGCGTCACCAGAGTAACGAGAACCGGACCGCGGGTGGAGGTCGAAGGGAGCGGGCCCGTGCTGGCATTGACAGCGGCGGCGCTAGTGGAGCACGGCATCATACCCGCCGACCTGCGTGTAGAGCAGCCGAGCCTCGAGGATGTGTTTCTAAAGCTGACCGGCCATGCTGCCGTGGATTGATGTAAAAAATGCGTACATTACTAAAGCTGACCTGGGTGGAAATAAAGCTGTTTATCCGCGAGCCGATTACGGTCATCTTCACGCTGGCCCTGCCGCTGATTTTCCTGTTTGTGATGGGGGGCGTATTCGGCAACGAGCCGAGCCAGGGGGATATCATTATCTACCGGGGCGTGGGGCCGATGGACTACTATATGCCTTCCTACTACGGACTGGTGATGATGGCCATCGGCACGGTGGCGCTGCCGGTGCACCTGGCCGGCTACCGCGAGCGCGGCGTCCTGCGCCGCTTCCGGGCTTCTTCCTTCTCGGTGTGGTCCGTACTGGGCTCGCAGACGATGGTCAGCTTCGCCATCGCCGTAACCGGCAGCATCCTGATAACTATTATGGGCATCGCGGTGTACCATCCGCACCTGCCGGTGTACCCGTTACAGCTGGCGGCGGCGTTCGTGCTCGGTGCGGTGTGTTTTATCTGCTTCGGCTTTTTCCTGGGCGCGGTGCTCCCCTCGACGCGGTCGGCACAGGGGGTGGGACTGATACTCTTCTTCATCATGATGATACTGGGCGGGGCGGGACCGCCGCCGGAGGTCATGTCCGGGGGGATGCAATTTATCGGTGAGATAACGCCGCTGCACTGGGTGATATATATGCTTCAGAACCCATGGCTCGGCTTTGAGTGGCACACGAACGCCTCGCTGATAACGGCGGGGATTACGGTGGTATCGGCGGGACTGGCGGCGCGCTTCTTCAGGTGGGAGTAGTATTACTACGTCCGCAGCACCGCTCCGAGTTCTTTCGACAGCTTCGCCAGGATCCGCTCCTGGACTTTGTTGACCTCATCATCAGTAAGGGTGTGGTCGGGAGACTGATAGACGAGACGGTAAGCCAACGATTTCTTTCCCGTGGCAACCTGCTTACCGGAATAAACGTCGAAGAGGATAACCTCACTGACCAGAGGAAAGCCCTTAACGACATCCCGAATCTGACGGTTGGTAACACCCGCGTCGACAACCAGAGCGATATCCCTGAAGGTTCCTGGAAAGCGCGGCACAGCCCGGTATAACTTGAAGTCGCCGGCGAAAGGCAGCAGCGCCGTTACGTCGATTTCAAACAGGCCGACCGGCCCGGTAATCTCGAAAGCATCCGCTACCCCGGGGTGCAGCTCGCCGAGAACACCGATTTTTACGGCTTCCCCACCCTTCTCCACGGTTACAGTGGCCTGCCGGGCGGGGTGCAGGCTTCCGTCATCGCCTGGTGTAAAACTTACATCCAGGTTAAGCCGATTGAAAAGCAGCTCCACCACCCCTTTAACGTCATGGAAGTCCATAGCGCCGTCGCCGCCCAGCCAGGACCTCTCCACCCTAGGACCGCTCATAACGCCACATAGTATATCAGGCTCCTCGGGGAGGTCGTTTTTACACGGCAGGTAGACCTTGCCCAGCTCGTAGAGCCGGATGCCGCCCTCCTCATGACGCCGATTCGAGGCCAGGGCCGCCATCAGGCCGGCGCGCAGGTCGGGCCGCAGGTACTCCTGCTCGACCGTCAGCGGCTTAACGACGCTCAGGGGCGCGGGCTCCGGCGAGCGCCGCTCGGGTGAAAGATTCTCCAGCATCTCCCGGCTGGTCAGGGTATAGCTATTTATCTCCACGAAGCCGCAGCCTGTCAGGCACTGCCTTATTTTCTTCCTCATTCCCAGGGCGGGCTCCGGGGTGTGGCGGGGTATGGGCACGCTCAACATGGTCATGGGGATTTTATCGTAGCCGATGACCCGGGCGACCTCTTCAATGAGGTCGACGTCGAGCCGGATATCACTGCGCCAGTACGGCGCGATGGCGGTAACAGTAGAGCCTTCATACTTACATTCGATGCCAAGGGCCATCAGCGCGTTCACGATAGCGTCAACGCCGACCTCTATTCCCAGCACACGCCCGACTTTATCCACCGTAAGAGAAATCGGCTGGCTCTCTTTTTTACCGGGATACACATCAATAATGCCCTTAGCGACTTTCCCACCGCCGAGCCCGGCGATAAGCTGCGTGGCGTGCCTCAGGGCGGGTATGGTCAGCCCGGCGCTAATACCGCGCTCAAAGCGCATGGAGGCCTCGCTGGTCAGGTCGAGGCTGCGGCCGGTATAGTGGATGCTGGCCGCCTTAAAGCTGGCGGCTTCCAGCAGGATAGACGTGGTGCTTTCAGTGACCTCGCTGTTGAGTCCGCCCATGACCCCGGCAATCGCCACCGTCCTCTCGCCGTCGGCGATGGTCAGCATTTCGGCGGTCAGCTTGCGCTCGGTCTCATCGAGAGTATAGAAAGTCTCGCCTTCCTTCGCCCGTTTTACGATGATTCGCTTTTTATCGAGCTTATCGTAGTCGAACGAGTGCAGGGGCTGCCCGTACTCGAGCATGACGTAGTTAGTAATATCGACGATGTTATTGATGGGGCGCTGACCGGCGGCGACCAGTCTCTCCTGGAGCCATGCCGGCGAGGCGGCTATTTTAACGTCCATAACGAGGCTGGCGCAGTACCGCGGACAGAGGTCGGGGTCAATAATTTCTATCGTAATTTGTTTATCGATGGAGTCGCCCGTTTCCTCGTAGTTAATATCTGGAATATGCATCTGCTGACCCGTCAGCGCGGCGACCTCCCTGGCGATGCCCACCACCGAAAGTCCGTCCGGTCGGTTGGCGGTGACGTCGATGTCCAGTACCGTGTCGCCCAGGTAGCTCGCCAGCGGCGCGCCAATCTCCGCCTCAGTCCCCAGCACCATAATGCCCTCGTGGTTTTCCGAGATGCCAAGCTCCTTCTCCGAGCAGACCATGCCGCGGGAAACAACGCCGCGGATTTTGGCGGGCTTGAGCTCTTCCACCTGGCCGTTATAAGGATTGAGCAGTCTCGCGCTCACGCGGGCAAAGGCGATTTTATCGCCCACGTTGAGATTGGGGGCGCCGCAGACGACGGTCTCCTGCTCCCCGCCGAGGTCAACGGTCGCCAGCCGGAGGCGGTCGGCGTTGGGGTGAGGACTTACAGCAGTAATTTGTCCGATAATAACGTTGTCCCAGGAGCCGCCGGTGGATATAATCTCCCCCACCTCGAAGCCGGCCATCGTCAGCTTTTCGGCCAGTTCCGCCGGAGGCACAGCAACGTCCGTATAGTCTTTGAGCCAGTTCAACGGTACTTTCATGTGTGTATCCTAAAATTGTTCCAGAAATCTCAAATCGCTGCCGAAGTAAAGACGGACGTTGTCAACGCCGTAGCGCAGCATGTGGGGCCGCTCGACGCCTATACCAAAAGCAAAGCTGGTATACTCTTCGGGGTCGATGCCGGCGCGCCGCAGGACGTCCGGGTGGGTCATACCCGCCCCCAGTATCTCCAGCCAGCCGCTGCCCTTGCAGAGACGGCAGCCACCGCCTTTACAGACCATGCATTCGATAGCCATTTCCACACCGGGCTCGACGAAAGGAAAGTAATCGACCCGGAAACGCACCTTCCTGTCCTCGCCAAAGAAGCGGCGGGAGAACTCGTAAAGCGTCCCCTTGAGGTCGGCGAAGGTAATGCCTTTATCCACGGCGATACCATCGATTTGATAGAACATCGGTATATGGGTAGCATCGGTGGCCTCATAACGGTGGCACCGCCCCGGTTCGACCGCCCTTATCGGCGGTTTCATCTTCTCCAGCGTACGGGCGGTGACCGCCGTGGTGTGGGTACGCAGGAGTTGTTTCCCTTTTTCTCCCGCCGGGGTATCAATCCAGAAAGACGACATGTCATCGCGCGCCGGGTGTTCGGCTGGTATGTTCAAAGCCTCGAAGTTATAATAGTCCCACTCCACGTCCGGCCCTTCCGTTACCTGGAAACCCATTGAGGCAAATATCTCGCACATCTCGTCGATGGTCTGGGTAATGGGGTGAACGTGTCCGGCAGGCAAAGGCCGACCCGGGAGGCTTACATCTACAGACTCCTGCTGCGCCTCCGACTTTATTTGAGCTTCACGGAGGGCTTGCGCCTTCTCGGCGGCGCTGCTTTCCAGCATAGCTTTCAACCTGTTGGCGGCCGCGCCGACCTCTTTTCTCTCCTCAATGGATAAGGTCGAAAGGCCACGCAGGATTTGCGTCAGCGGGCTCTTCTTGCCAAGGTACTGGACGCGCCACGTCTCAAGGTCTTTGACGTTGCCAATCCCTGCAAGTTCCGAAAGCGCTTTCTGCTTGAGTTCTTCAACCTGTGCGGACATTTAACGCCCCTATTATATCATCCTTTTAATAAAATTCCCCTTCCGTCGCGAGGGGGAAGGGGAACTCGAAAAAGACCTTACTTAAACGGGATATATCAATCCTTAGCCTTCCCGGTAGCCTGCATAAGCAGGCTGGTAAAGCTTTCCGGCTCCCGTACGGCCATATCGGCGAGTATCTTGCGGTTTATCTCGATGCCGGACTTCTTCAGCCCGTCCATGAACTGGCTGTAGGTGATGCCGTTAGCGCGGCAGGCGGCGTTAACGCGCAGAATCCAGAGCCGGCGCATATCGCCTTTGCGCTCGCGCCGGTGGAAATAGGCATAGGATAGCGAGTGAATCATCGACTCGTTGGCGCGTTTGATGAGCCGGTGCCTGGTGCCCCTTTGCCCCTTGGTCAGGGCAAGAACCTTCTTATGGCGATGGTGCGAGGTTACACCCCTTTTAACTCTGGACAATGACGACTCCTTCTATTTACCGACGCCGTTAGGTATCAGCCTGGATATACGCTTGCGGTCGCGGGGGTTCAGCTCAATCATCTCATCGAACTGGCGGCGCACCCGCTTGGCTTTATGGGTCCGCAGGTGGCTCTTGGGCCCCTTGACCCGCATTATTTTACCGGTGCCGGTAATATGAAAGCGGCTTTTAGCACCCTTATGCGTTTTCAGTTTTGGCATTTGCGGTTTCCTTTACAGCTACTGGTTCCCTGTCGGTAGCGGCAACTTTAGCCTTTGGCCTGGTGCTATTGGGAGCAAGGACGATATCCATCCTTCTCCCTTCCATCAGCGGCTGCCTTTCCGGGTAGGCGACCTCCCCGAGGGTCTCCGTCATCCGCTGGAGCACTTTCCAGCCCAGTTCCGGGTGCGTTACCTCACGCCCGCGGAACAACAGGGTCACTTTGACTTTATTGCCATCAGCCAGCAGCTTTTTAGCTATCCTGGCTTTAGCTTCAAAATCGTGGACACCTATCTTGGGTCGAAGGCGAATCTCCCTAGTGGTAGTGAGCTTCTGGCTTTTCTTCGCCTGCTGCTCTTTCTTCCGCTGTTCGTACTTGAACTTACCGTAATCGAGGAGGCGGCATACGGGAGGCACTGATGTCGGCGCTACCTCGACGAGGTCAAGGCCCTGCTTTCTCGCCATCTCCCGCGCCTGTGCCACGGGCATAATCCCAAGCTGTTCCCCCTTCTCCCCCACCAGGCGGACTTCTCTGGCATTTATTCGCTCGTTGACACGAAGTTGTTTAATTATAGCCCTTGCTAGCCTCCTCCATTCACAGGTATCCCACGAATAAGAACTATATCACATTTTCACTACGAAAATCAACTCCCCCCGAAGAGAAAGCCAGGTTCAGCCGTCCCTGCCGCCTTTGACATATTCAAGCACGAGACTTATAATGAGTTTGAACCTGTTTGAAAGGACGGGGAATTGGCTAAAAAAGACGAAGCGGAAACAATAGACCTCGAGAGGCTCGTCAAGCAGATTGAAATGCTCGATAAACGCCTGGACAGCGTCGACTCCATAGTCTCAGCGGTCGCCGAGCGTGTCATGCGGCAGCCGATAACTCTTAATTTCACCTGTCCCAGGTGCGGGCAGAAGATAGAAATAGCCATCCTCGGCAGCGAGAAGCCGGGGCGTTAGATATCCGTATGCAGGGTTGTTCCTGTAGCGTATCCTTCCACGTGAATTCGCAGCTTTTCTGCATATCTGCAAGCAGGAGGAAAACGTGACTATAGCCGCAAGAATCGACCGCGCCAGGCTGGATGTTTTCCGCTGGCGGTCCGAGTTAAGCGTCTCTAAAAAGCTGGCCCTCGCCCTGGGGGTGGCCGCCCTCACCGGGCTGCTCGCCCAGCTCAGGTTCTATCTGCCGTGGAGTCCCGTGCCCCTCACCGGTCAGACCTTCGGGGTGCTGCTGGCGGGGGTTATGCTGGGGAGCTGGTGGGGAGGCGCGAGCATGGCGCTGTACGCCGGGCTGGGCGCGGCGGGACTGCCGTGGTTCCAGGGGTGGGGCGGTGGCATGGCCTACCTGGCGGGCCCGACGGGGGGATATATCATCGGGTTTATTTTTGCCGCCCTTTTCCTGGGTTATTTTACTGATAGATACGTAAAGGCGCGCCGCTTCCCAGCCATGCTGGGGTTAATGTTTTTCTCCAGCTTTATACTTATCTACGGTCCGGGGCTTTTACAGCTTAATCTGTGGCTGACCAATGTCAAGGGCGAACCGGCAACGTTCGGGGAGCTGATGACCATGGGAGCGATACCGTTCATCGCCGGCGACGCCACCAAAGCGGTGATAGCGGCGCTCATCGCGCGGGGCATCACGCCGAGAGCAGCCTACGGGAAAGAAGTAGACCGGTAGAGTATAAAGTTTACAGTTGACAGTTGACAGCTTACGAAGACCTTTCACCACGCTCCGTTGCGTACGTAACTGAACGCTGATATAATAGCCTTGTGAACACGCAGCATCAACTCGATACGATGAGGCATTCCGCCTCCCACGTCATGGCGGAGGCCGTCCTCTCCATTTTCCCGGAAGCCAAGTTCGCCATCGGTCCGGCGATAGAAGACGGTTTCTACTACGACTTCGAGCTGCCACGCCCGCTGACCCCCGAAGACCTGCCGGTCATCGAGCAGAAGATGCGCGAAATCATTAAAGCCGACCTGCCCTTCAGCCACCGCGAAATCACCAAAGACGAAGCAAAAAAGCTCTTCGCCGACCAGCCCTACAAGCTGGAGCTAATCGACGAAATAACCGATGACAAGGTTGGAATTTACCAGCAGGGCGACTTCATCGACCTGTGCCGCGGGCCCCACGTTAACTCCACCGGCGAGATAAAGGCTTTCAAGCTGACGAGCATCGCCGGAGCGTACTGGCGCGGCGACGAACATAATACGATGCTCCAGCGCATCTACGGCGTTGCCTTCGGGTCGCAGGACGAACTTGACCAGTACCTGGCTAAAATTGAGGAAGCTAAAAGGCGCGACCACCGCAAACTGGGCAGGGAGCTTGACCTGTTTCTCATTCCGGAGGAAATCGGGGGCGGACTGGTTATCTATACGCCCAAAGGCGGGCGCATCCGCACCGTTATCGAGGACTTCTGGCGCCAGGAGCACTTCGCCAATGGCTACGAGATTCTATATACGCCGCACATCGGGCTGAGCAAGTTGTGGGATATAAGCGGGCACCTGGACTTCTACAAGGAAAACATGTACTCGCCCATCACTATTGACGAGCAGGAATACTACCTCAAGCCCATGAATTGCCCGTTCCACATGCTCGCCTATAAATCGCGGACGCGTTCCTACCGCGAGCTGCCGCTGCGCTGGGCGGAGCTCGGCACGGTATATCGCTACGAACGCAGCGGCGTGCTCTCAGGGCTGATGAGGGTGCGCGGCTTTACCCAGGACGACGCCCATATCATCTGCACGCCGGAGCAGATGGACCCGGAAGTTACCGAGGTGCTGCGCTTTTCACTTTACATGCTGCACACGTTCGGGTTCGACAAGTTCAAGGTCTATCTCGCCACGCGACCCGCCGACGCCGTCGGCGAGGTAAAAAGGTGGGAGGACGCCCAGAAGGCCCTGCGCCGCGTCATCGAGGAAAACAATCTTGCCTACGAGGTGGACGAGGGGGGCGGCGCTTTCTACGGTCCCAAGATCGATATCAAAATCGAGGACGCGCTGGGGAGAGAGTGGCAGGCCACCACCATCCAGTTCGACTTTAATGAGCCGGAACGCTTCGACATGTTATACGTGGGGGCGGACGGCAAAGAGCACCGGCCTTACATGATACACCGCGCCCTGCTCGGCTCATGGGAACGGTTCTTCGGGCTGCTCATCGAACACTACGCGGGCGCCTTCCCCACATGGCTGGCACCGGTACAGGTCAAAATCATACCCGTAGCGGACAGGCACCTGGAGTATGCTAAAAGAATACTCGACGAAATGAAGGGCCGGGGAATAAGGGCGGAGGTGGACGACCGCTCCGAGCGCATGAACCTGAAAATCCGGCAGGCGCAGATGGAAAAGGTCCCTTACATGATAGTCGCGGGGGACAAAGAGGTGGAAGGGAATACCGTAGCCGTGCGTCGCCGGAACGGCGAGCAGCTCCCACCACAGCCGCTGGCGGACTTCATCGAGGTCCTGATAAAAGAAATCAGCAGCCGTCAGTAGCCTGAAAATTCCCGGTTTCCCTCTTTTAAACCTCCGGAAATATTGAGCAATAAACTGTTTTGTCTGTATAGGGTTGATTGTTCATACTCACCCCCTTTATCCCCCTCTCAAACACTTTATTACTTGGTACTCGATATTTCTCTTGTTTAAGAGGGGGAGAGAACTAAAGAGGGGGCGAATTGGGAAGGAAAATCCCTCTCTTATCTCCCTTTACGAAAGGGAGACGCCAATGCCCGGAAATACAGGGTGTTTGAGAGGGGGCTCCGCCCCCTCTCTCCTTAACTCCCCTCTCCAGCCATAAATATCTGTGAAGACCTCTCAACGTCTCAGGCTGGAGAGGGGTTCACCCTGAAGGGATACAGGGGTAAGGTTAGCACAGACAGCCAAAGGCAACCAGAACCCAATAAATCGGGTGTTGATTTATGGAAAATTGAGCGGTATAATCCTGAATACAAGACAATATTAGCCATATCCAAGGAGGCGGGTTATGCCAGAGACAGAGGTCGGCAAGGTAAGCGACTTTTTCGCCCATCCGGTTGTCGCCGGGATCGATATGACCGGGACGCTCAAGGTTGGAGACAAGATCCACATTAAAGGGCACACCACGGATATCGAGATGGCCGTAGCTTCAATGCAGATTGACAACGTCAACGTCCAGGAGGCCGGCAGAGGAAAGTCCGTGGGCATTAAAGTACCGGAGAGGGTCAGGCCGGGCGACATCGTCTACAAGGTAACAGATTAACCGGAAACCACAACCCTATTTTATGCCCTTTACCAGGTTCGCCATCTCGATGGCGCTCATCGCCGCGTCAAAGCCCTTATTGCCATCCTTCGTGCCGGAGCGCTCGATAGCCTGCTCCAGCGTATCGGTGGTGATGACGCCGAATATCACCGGCACCCCCGTGCGAAGGCCAACGTTGGCGATGCCTTTCGCCACTTCGGAAGCTATGTAGTCGAAGTGCGGCGTGCCACCCCTGATCACCGCCCCCAGACAAACGACGGCGTTATATTTCCCGGTCTCCGCCATCTTCTGGGCTATCAGCGGTATCTCGAAAGAGCCGGGCGTCCAGGCTACTTCGATATCCGACTCAAGGACGCCGTGGCGCAGGAAGGCGTCTTTTGCCCCGTCAAGGAGCTTCGTGCTGAAAAACTCATTAAAGCGCGACACCACGAGACCGAACTTCAGTCCCTTGCCGATAAGGTTGCCTTCGTATACTTTACCCATAGTATCTCCTTAGCTGTTTAGTCGTTATCATCATCCGGCACTTTGAGCAGGTGCCCGAGCTTTTTCTGCTTCGTCTTGAGATAGCGCCGATTATATGGATTTGGTCTGGTAGTGATGGGCAACTGCTCGACGATGTTGAGTCCGTAACTCTCGAGGCCGCTCATCTTCTTGGGATTGTTCGTCATCAGGCGCATGTTATGCACGCCAAGGTCGGCAAGTATCTGCGCGCCGATACCGTAGTCGCGCTGGTCGGCTTTAAAGCCGAGGGATATGTTCGCCTCGACGGTGTCCATGCCTTTGTCCTGGAGAGCGTAGGCCTTTATCTTGTTATGTATGCCGATGCCCCGGCCCTCCTGCCTCATATAGAGGACGACGCCCCGCCCCCCCTCCGAGATGCGCTTCATCGCCATTTCTATCTGCTCACCGCAATCGCACCGCAGGCTGTGAAAGACATCCCCGGTAAGGCACTGGCTGTGCACGCGGACCAGCACGGGCTCGTCGGTAGCCACATCGCCCATTACCAGGGCCAGATGCTCATCGGGGTCGGTGCTGGCTTTATAGGCAATGACCTTGAAGTTACCGAAAGGCGTCGGCAGTCTGGCTTCCGCCACCCGCGTGATAAGCCGTTCGTGGCGGAAACGGTAAGCAATGAGGTCGGCCACGCTGACTATTTTGAGGTCGAACCCCTTGGCGAAAGCCTCGAGCTGGGGCATCCGCGCCATGGAGCCGTCCTCGTTCATAATTTCGCAGCAGACGCCCGCGGGGGAGAAACCCGCCAGCCTGGCAAGGTCGACCGTCGCCTCGGTCTGCCCGGCCCTGACGAGCACGCCGCCGTCGCGGGCGCGGAGAGGGAACATGTGTCCCGGCATAACGATATCCTCCGGCTTGGTGGCTGGATTAACGAGCACCTGGACAGTCTTCGCCCTATCAGCCGCGGAGATGCCGGTGCTGGTGCCCTGCTTCGCCTCGACGGACACAGTGAAAGCCGTCCCGAAACGGGAAGTGTTATTGGTTGACATCATCGGTATGCGTAGGGCATCCAGCCTTTCGCCGGTCATGGGCATGCAGATGAGCCCGCGCCCGTATTTCGCCATAAAGTTGATGGCTTCCGGCGTGACTTTCTCCGCCGCCATAACGAGGTCGCCTTCGTTCTCCCGGTCCTCGTCATCCACAACGATGACGAACCTGCCGGCTCTGATATCTTCAATTGCTTCGGGAATGGTTGCCAGCGCCATTTATCTCTCCATATCAAGGAGCTTCAGTTTACCGCAAAACCGTGCTCCCGTAAAAATTCTGCGGTGATGCCCGGACTCTGCGGACCATATAGCTCAGCCACGTATTTACCGATTATGTCAACCTCTAGATTTACCACGTCGCCGAGTTTCCGATCCGCCAGGATAGTATGCTCCAGCGTGTAGCCGATAATCGCCACCCCGAAAGACCCGGCGTCCCTGGCGGTTACCGTCAGGCTCGTGCCGTCCACGGCGATAAAGCCCTTGGTGGCGATGTAGCGCATGATTTCGGGTCCAGTCTGGAACCTCATCAGGAAGGACCCGCCTTCGCGGGCAACCCGGACGACCGTTCCGGTGCCGTCGATATGGCCCTGTACCAGGTGCCCGCCTACCTCCCCGTTGAAAGCCAGCGGCCTTTCCAGGTTGACTCCATCACCAGGTTTGAGGAGGCCAAGGTTAGTCCTGCTCAACGTTTCCGGTATTACCTCAACCGTACACGTTTCACCGTCGCCAACCGTCACGGTAAGACAGGCGCCATTGACAGCGATGCTACCCCCCTGCTGTATGCCCCGCAGGATACCGCCGGTTATGGTGAGTTTTCCCGCCGAAACGGAGACAACGCTGCCTATTTCCTGAACGATACCGGTAAACACATGCTCCTCGAGAAACCTACCCGCTTAATGTCATTTTAACACTTGCCATAAGACGGGCGCAAACGCCAATCAGAGTGCCAAGATATTTTATTTGACAAATAGCAAAAGAGGACTATAATTATTATGTTTTTGTGAACAAAATAATAAAGGAGGTAATTAAATGCCGGAAGATAAAGCCAGCATCATGCGCGATTTTGCCCAATCTCTGGAGGCCGGGGATGTAGAGAAATCAATGAACTTGTTTACCGATGACCCTGTCTACGACACGCCCTATGGCAATTACAAAGGTAAAGAGGCTGTCAAACAGCTCCTTACTGCCATGTCCAAGAACATGAAGGGCATGAAGGTAACCGAGAGCGGTAATGGGATAATCGTGCAGGGGGATAAAGCCTTCTTTGAGCACGCCCTCAGCGGCACTTATCAGGGTAAAAAATACGAAATGCTCGGGATATGCGCCTATGAGTTCAGCGGCGATAAGATTAAATATATGAGGACGGTCTTTGACAGGCTACTGACCTCCCAGCAGGTAGCCCCATGGCCAGCCAGCCTCATGGTCAACATGATTGTAAACCAATCGAAAAAAGCTGTGAAATAGGCTCCCTATTATTATTAAATAATGATGGTATAATAGTCCCTCAGCCTTAATGGCTGGGTTAACGTGGGGCATGATAACCTATACCCCCATCCCCCACGCCTGTTATCTTTTCCCACCCAGCCGCCCTCGTAGCATTCGCGGCTTGGCCCGTGGATATCCTTCCCCCCTCCTTATCCCCCAGGAATGAGGAGGAGAATAAATTTTGATATTGACAAATATTCAGATATGAATATAATTGACTTACTTGATGTGAAATAGCCTAAATAGATAGATGTTTGAATGGTGAAGCTGACGGGGGTGAAACAATGGCACTGTAACCGTTTTATAGCAGTGGCCGGTGCCCTTTTATATTTTAGAACAGGGGGTAGTTGATGGAAAATGAAAAAAGGAGGTTTAACTATGTTATTTGCTGCTTTATTCAACTATAAGCCTAACGCTACACCTGCTCAGACGCTGCCAAAACGTATGGGATGGAAGCCGCCAGAAGGCGTAAAACCGATAGCTGAATACTGGCTGGGGACTAATACGCCTCATGTAATAGTTATATTCGAGGCGAATAATATCGCCCCAATAATGGCAATGCGCATGCCTTGGGCGGATGATTTTGATGTCACTGTTGTTCCTGCTGTCACTGCCGAGGAAGGACTAAAACTGGCCGGCCAGATGATGTCTAAAGCTTAATTAACATCAGATGTATTGAGGAAAATTGCAGAGACTGCCATCAACTATCCCCACCCCCCGAACACATTCCTCACGACCAGAGTTAATCGCTGTAAGCCACACCTTGAGAAACTTGTGTTCCTTTCGTGGTTTACATACCGCCATAAATGCTATAATTTACCCGTATGGACATCCTCGCCGAGCTTAACCCCGCCCAGAAAGCCGCCGTAGAAGCCATCAACGGGCCGGTGCTTATCCTGGCCGGGCCCGGCAGCGGCAAGACCCGCGTCATCACACATAGAGTCGCTTACCTCATCCGCGTGGTGGGCGTCAATCCGCGCCGCATCATGGCCGTCACCTTCACCAATAAGGCCGCCCGCGAGATGGAGGAAAGGCTCAACAGGCTGGTCAGCGCCTCGGTGAAAGACCTTACCCTGGGGACTTTCCACGCCATCTGCGCCCGCATTTTGCGGCTTGACGGCAAGGCCATCGGCACCGATAAAAAGTTCGTTATCTACGACGACGACGACCAAATTTCTTTACTGAAGCGCAGTCTTCAGGACCTGGCGCTCGACCCCAAGCAGTTCGCCCCGAGAGCGATACAGTCCGTAATCTCCAGCGCCAAGAGCCAGATGCTCGGACCGAACGACCTTCCCGGCAAAAGCTACTTCGACGAGGTCACCCGTAGAGTCTACGAGCGTTACCAGCAGCTATTGACCGACAGCAACGCGCTTGACTTCGATGACCTGCTGCTGAAGGCGGTGCAGCTTTTCAAAAAAAAGCCGGAAATACTGGCGAAATACCAGACGCGCTACCTGCATATCCAGGTGGACGAGTTCCAGGACACCAACCTGGTGCAGTACGAACTGGTCAAGCTGCTGGCCGCAAAGTACCGCAATGTATGCGTCGTGGGCGACCCCGACCAGTCGATATATTCATGGCGGTCGGCGGACATCCGCAACATCCTGAACTTCGAAAAAGACTTCCCCGACGCGCGGGTGGTGCTGCTCGAGCAGAACTACCGCTCCACGCAGCTCATCCTCGACGCCGCCACGCATGTAATCTCGGCGAACCGGCAGCGCAAGCCCAAGGACCTCTGGACGGAGAACGAAAAAGGTATCCCGCCCTGCGTCATCGAGACCTATTCCGAGGAAGAGGAAGCCCGGTGGGTCGTGAGCGAAATCGACAGCCTGGTCCGCAGCGGCGAGGTAAAGTCCGGCGACTGCGCCGTGATGTTCCGCACCAACGCACAGTCGAGAGCCCTCGAGGAGGCATTTATCCGCTACGGCATGCCTTACAAGCTCGTGGCGGGCACGCGCTTCTACGAGCGCCGCGAGGTCAAGGACATCATCGCCTACCTGCGACTCATCCAGAACCCGTATGACACCGTCAGCCTGATGCGCGTCATCAACGTCCCCCAGAGAGGTGTCGGCGAGCGCAGCCTGGACGAGCTTACCCGGTGGTCGAGAGAGCAGGGCGTCAACGAGTACCAGGCCCTGAAGCTGCTGGCGGAGTCCCCGGAAAGCGGGGTCGAACTCCCCTTCAGCGCGAGGACGGTCAAGGTGCTGGCGGGGTTCGCCGTGATGCTGGAAAAGCTCATCGAGAAGAGCCGCGAGCTGGACATCGTGGCGCTGTTCGACCTGATAGTCGAGAGGACCGGCTACAAGCAGTACATCACGGGGCTGGTCGACGGCGAGGAGAGATGGGAGAACATCCTCGAGCTGCGAGGCGTGGCGCAGGACTATAAAGACCTGAAGTCCGGCGAGGGGCTGACCTCTTTCCTCGAGGGCGTGGCGCTGGTATCGGACGTCGATGACCTCCCCGAGAAGCTCGATACCGTCACCCTGATAACGCTGCACCAGGCCAAGGGGCTGGAGTTCCCGGTGGTGTTCATCGTGGGCATGGAGGAAGGCATCATACCGCACTACAAGAGCATCGACGACCCCGCCCAGCTCGAGGAGGAGCGCCGGCTGTGCTACGTGGGCATCACGCGGGCCAAGAAGAAGGTTTACCTGGTGCGGGCGTTCCGGCGGCACCTGATGGGCTCCAGCGCGGTGAACAAGCCATCGAGATTTCTGCTGGATATACCATCCAACTTGCTGACTCGCGGGGACGTTAAGGACGAGACCGAGTGGTCGACCCCCGGGGTGGCGGAAGAAGAGCCCGGACTGCTCCAGGAGCTGCCCCGGTTCAAAGCCGGCGACCACGTGCGGCACGACCAGTTCGGGGAGGGGGTGGTGGTGAACTACCATAAAGTCAAGAACGACGCCGAGGTGGTGGTGGCGTTCGACGGGGCGGGGGTAAAGAGGTTTTTGCTGAGCTTTGCGAAGATAGAGAAGGTCTAAAAAATAACCAAGATACAATAACCAAACAAAATTCTAAATCTTAAACTCTAAACCAACACCCTTTATAAGGGAATTGTTTTTGTTTTTCAGATTTTTTACTAAGGTCCAGCTACGATTTGTACGCGGGAATTGTTTCAATTGTTTTTATTATGACCCAGCTACGGCTGAAGCTGATTTGTTTTTATTGTTTTTAATTGTTTTTTAGTTTGTTTTTAAGATCGCGCTTCCGCTACTAAAACAATCACCCGCTATATTATGCGATCAAAAAGGCGGGACAAGCAAGAGGATTTTGTCGCGGGTTAGCGATTAGCGGCTGGCGCTTAGGGATTAGCGGGGCGTTTAAGAGGGGCGAAGGGAAAACCAAAATCCCTCTCAATCCTCCTTTACTAAAGGGGGAAGCTATAACCGTGCCCCTTTTTCCTCTCCCCACATAAATCCACATAAAGAGGGGTGTTTAAGAGGGGCTGACGCCCCTCTTTCCTTTTTCTTCCCCCTTCCTTTGGCAAAGGAAGGGGGACAGAGGGGGATGGATTGGACCTCTCCTCCTATCCCCCTCTCCGTGTACGGAGAGGGGGAACGAAAGGGGGTGAGGTTCATCAATCCCTTTGACTCTCTTTTACTAAAAGATTAAACTTAAACCAGAAAAATAATCGGCTTGACAAATTACACGATAACGTGTAATATATCGACAATATAATGACCATAAAAATACTCGATAAAGCCACCATCAACCAGATTGCCGCTGGGGAAGTAGTAGAAAGGCCGGCGTCGGTGGTCAAGGAGCTGGTAGAAAACGCGCTCGACGCGGGCGCCACACAGATAGGGGTGGAGATAAGGGGCGGGGGCGTCAGCCTCATCAGGGTCACCGACAACGGACGCGGCATCCCGTCGGGAGAGGTCGAGCTTGCCTTCGAGCGTCACGCCACTAGCAAGATAAACAAGGCCGGCGACCTCCAGACTATCGGGAGTCTCGGCTTCCGCGGTGAAGCCCTCCCCAGCATCGCCGCCGTGGCGGACGTAGAGCTGGTCACAGCCTTCGAGGGGGAAAAGGCGGGTACCTTCATCTCGCTGGAAGGCGGCGCGGTCACCCGAAAGCAAACGCAGAGTCGAACGCGGGGCACGACCGTTACCGTGAGAAACCTGTTTAAGAAAGTACCCGCCCGTTTGAAATTTTTAAAGTCGCTAGCAACCGAAAACGGACAGGTCGCCAGCGTGGTCGGCCGGTACGCCCTCGCCTACCCCGAGACGGCGTTCAGTCTGACTATCGACGGCAAAGAGAGTCTGAAAACGACGGGCAAAGGCAGGCTCATCGACGCCATTATCGACGTGTACGGGGTCGGAACCGCCAGCAAGATGCTCCCGGTGGTCGAAGAAGCTGACGACTGGCAGGGCGGGCCGGCTTCCGAAATAAGGGTAACGGGAATGGTCGGAACGCCGGAGGTGGCGAGGGCGGGCCGCGACCTCCTCAGCTTTTTCGTGAACCGGCGCTGGGTGAACCACCGGCTCCTGTCTTACGCGGTCGAAGAAGCCTACAGCGGACTGCTAATGACCGGTCGACACCCCGCGGCCGTGCTCGATATCTCGCTGCCGCCGGGAGAGGTCGACGTGAATATCCACCCCGCCAAGAGCGAGGTCAAGTTCCGCTCCGACGCCGACGTGTTCCGGGCGGTGCAGCGGGCGGTAAGGCGGTCGCTGACGGCCCAGATGCCCGTGCCCGCGGTAGGAGAGGTCATGGCGCCGTACCGGGCGACCCCTTCCGGAATACAGGAGCTATGGGAAAGGTCGGAGGGTAAAACAGCCACTCCCCTCCCCGAAAGTCCTCCCCTGCTGACGACCTCGCTGCCGGTGCTGCGGGTGGCCGGACAGGTCATGAACCGGTACATCGTCGCCGAGGGACCCGACGGACTCTACATCATCGACCAGCATGCCGCGCACGAGCGGGTACGCTATGACAGGCTCAAGCGACAGCGCGAGGCGAGAAAGCCCGAAACGCAGGGGCTGCTCGAGCCCGTAACGTTCGAGCTGACGCCGCGGCAGGCCGCTATGATGCGGTCGTGTGCCGACGAACTTCGGGAGTTCGGCTTCCAGGTGGAGGCGTTCGGCTACAGGACCTATCTGGTGCGGGCGGTGCCGGCTATGGCGGCGGAGGACTGGCCTTCGGTGCTGCGCGAGTTGCTCGACACGCTTTCCGGTGAAGAGAAAAGCAAATGGGAAGAGCGGATGTTGGCCTCGATTGCCTGTCACGGGGCGATTAAGAGCGGGCAGGCCCTATCCGACGCAGAAATGAGTTCGCTGGTACGGCAGCTCGAGGAGAGCGACAATCCCCACACCTGCCCCCACGGCAGGCCTACCGTTATACGCTTGAGCGCGGCACAGCTGGAGAGGGAGTTCGGGCGGGAGGGCTAGGTTTACGACCTCCGGGATAAGCAGAGAATGGTACGAGGGCGGCCGGGTGGGTTAAGTACATCCGAGGGGTGGAGTAAAAAACATAGATAACCGCTTACGCGGGAATGACAAGTAGATAAAATCAAATACTATTACTGGTTACTAACTGCTTCCGAGTCCCCTTCCTCCGCCCGGTGTATCTCGTCCCACCTTACCATGCCCTCCTCGATGAGCTGGCGGATTTTCTTCTGCGCCGGCGTTAACTGCTGGTTCTTGCCGGTCTTTACCTCCAGAATAACGATTTCCTGGGGGTCGCCGGTGGCCAGGCCGGGGAACGCTATCATATCGATAGGACTGCCGATAAACCTCACCTCCGTCGGGTCATAACGGAAGTCGGGGAAAAAGGGAACCATCTGTTCGGTGAAGCGGCCGCCCAGGACGGCCCGGCTCTGCTCGACGGCGGACTTGCGGGCCTGCTCTACTTCCGCCTGCCAGTGCAATATGGCGGCGTCCCGCCACTCGCGCAGGCGCCTTTCGTATACGAACCGTATGATATAGTTACTTAATATGATTATCAGGACGGCGGCGAGTACGGTGATAACGATGGCGGCGGTTCCCATGGTCGACCTCCTCTATCAATAGTCGTTCCGGCGAAAACCGGAATCCAGTAAGTGGGATAAGGGGAGGAATCTCTTTCAGCTCCCGGACTTGCTGCTTCCCGGCTTCACCAGAGGGACGCCTGCGGCGCAGAGGGGACACCGGGAGGGCCGGTAGGTGATTTCTTCGACGCGGTGGCAGGCGAAAAAGGGAAAACCGAAGTCCGGCTCCCGATTCGAACGCAGGACCAGAACGCCGATGCCCACGATATCGCCTTCCAGCTTCTTCACGGAATCAATGACCTCGATCACCGAACCACCGGTAGTCATCACGTCATCGACAATCAGCACCTTCTCCCCGGGTTCGATATGGAAGCCGCGGCGGAAGACACGGCCGGCGCCGGACTCGTCTCTCTCGGCGAAGATACCCCGCACGCCGAGCTGCCGGGCGGTCTCGTAGGCGAGGATAATGCCGGGAGTGGTCGGGCCGGCCACGACCGTCGCCCCGGCGCCACGATAGTGGTCGGCAATCATGCGGCAGAGCTTCTCCGTAAAGACGGGGTACTGAATGACCCTGGCTTTTTCCCAGTAGACCGGCGAGTGCAAACCGGAGCTCAGCAGGAAGTGCCCCCTGAGCACCGCTCCCGACTCCTCGAAAATACGCTCGACACTCCCGGTCACTCCGAATCTCCCAGACCCGTAAAGCTAATTACTGGCATTCGCTATCTGGTCGCCGAGGGGATAGTTCTGGACGATCCCCCAATCGTCCGGCGGCCAGGTGGAAAGCCAGGCCTTGCCGTGGATATCCTCGCGGTCGACGTACCAGTTGTTGTGCGAGTCATTGCTATGGTTGCGGTTGTCCCCCAGCACGAAGTACATGTCCTTGGGGACAACGACCGCCGGCATGGTATACGCCGGGGCCTCCTCTATATACGGTTCGACCAGCCTCACGCCGTCGACGTATACCGCTGCGTCCTTGACCTCAACGGTATCGCCGGGCAGGCCGATGACCCGCTTGATGAAATCCTCGTCGGAGCCGCCGGGCGCATTAAAGATGATGACATCGCCCCGCTCCGGCTCCCCGAAGATATAGACGGCCTTATTGACCACCACCCTCTGCCCCTCGTGGAAGTTGGGCTCCATGCTGGTCATGAACACCTCGTAGGTCTGGATGGTCCTCTGCGCCACCACGAAGATGATGACCGCCAGCACCACGGTGATGATAACCTCGCGTAAGATGCTCTTCATGTCTTTTACCGGTTTATGTCTAATTATACCCTATTATCTGTCCTGCCACCAGCACGAGGCCGACTGGCCCACCTAATTAAAATATAACGGAAACGGCCGCCAAATGGTAGCCCCCGGGGCCGTCCCTTGCTAAAAATGGCCGTTAATATTACGATAGATATGGATAAGCCGGTGAAGTACCATGACTAAAATACGAGAGAAACTGTCCCCGGTCCTTGCCTTCCTGCAGAGGAACCGGTGGTACCTGGTATGGCTGATCGCATTGATACTATGTATAGTCTTCGTCGGGCTGGACAATCCTACCGGAATCGTCCTGGGGTGGGCAGCGGTGACGATACTGTTCCTGGTGCTTTTCCGCAAGTGGAGGAGACCCCGGTATTTCCTCTTTTTACTGCTCGGGACTTTTCTTGGCGCTATTTTCCTGTCTTTAGTCCACGAGGAGGTAGCGCTGCGACTTGCCCAGTGGATAGGCGGCCCCGACGCGACCGATAGCTATGCCTGGCGCGTATTCCACGGAGTAATATCAAATATCATGCTGCTGGGCGCGCTTCCCGGCATATTATTCGGATTTTTCGGGTTCGTGATTTTCGGCACGGTAAACATCGTTCACCTCCTGAAGAGGAGACACGCGACTGACGGCACTTGACTATTGCCCTGATTTAGTTTATGTTATACCAAGACCTTCAAGGTATACCCCCTGAAAGGTCGGGGGCATTAAGTCATGGACATAATCGGCACAGCGCTGCTGGCGATAGCCGGATTCGGGCTGGGTTCGGTGCCCTTCTCCGTGCTCATCGGCCGCCTGTTACTGAAGAAAAATATCCAGGAATACGGGGACGGCAACCCCGGCTCCGCCAACGTATTCCGCGCGGGCGGCAGGAAAACGGGTTTCCTGGCAGTAGTCCTCGATATCGCCAAGGGCGTGCCCTTCGTATGGTTGGCGCATTACTGGCTGGCACTCCCCGAACTATCCATCGTCATCGTGGCGATGAGCGCGGTGCTGGGGCACGCTTTTTCGCCGTTCCTGCGCTGGCACGGCGGCAAAGCGGTAGCGGTCACCTTCGGCGTGCTTATAGCTTTGCCGCAACACGAAGTCGCGCTGTCATTTATCGCGCTGGCAATAGCCGGGTTCCTCTTTATCGATAACGACTCCTGGATTGTGATATTCGGCGCCGCCGGCACGCTGGCGTACCTGGCCATGACCGGAAGCCCGGCCTGGACAATCCTGCTGATGTCCTTCATACTGGCGCTGTTCATTTTCAAGCATTTTGATAACCTGCGGTCGCTGCCGCGACTGCACGGCAGGCTGATACGCTGGCTCCAGTCCATACTTAGAGGGAGTACGACCGTATAAATGCTGTACCAGATTATCATCGCGGCCGGTCTGGTGGTCTTTCTGCTCAACCTTTTACTCAACCTGCGCAGCATCAAGACGCCGCGTCGCAACGCCAGATTGCCCCGCCGCGTCCCCTTCGTCTCCGTGCTGATACCCGCCCGCGACGAGGAGGAAAATATCGGCGCGTGCCTGGAGTCTTTGCAGAAGCAGGACTACCCCAACTACGAAGTCGTGGTGCTGGACGATAACTCGGTGGACGATACGGCCGGCATCGTTACCCGGCTTGCCGCCGGGGACAGACGCATACGGCTCATCAGCGGCGCCCCCCTTCCCGAAGGATGGGCGGGAAAACCTTTCGCCTGCCATCAACTCGCCAAGCAGGCAAACGGCGAATGGCTGCTGTTCGTCGACGCCGATACGATCCACGCCCCACATATGCTGCGCTCGGTCATGGGCGCCGCCCTCAAGATGAAGGTATCGCTGCTCTCCGGGTTCCCGCGCCAACTCACGAATTCACTGGCGCAGAAGATAGTTGTCCCGATTATCTACTTCATCATCATGGGGTGGGCGCCTCTGTGGCTGATACACCGCTCCCGCAAGCCACGGCCTTCGGTGGCCATCGGGCAGTTCCTGCTGTTTTCGCGGGAAGAGTACTGGCGCATCGGAGGCCACAAGGTAGTGAAGTCCCGCATCCTCGAGGACATCTGGATGGGCATCGAGGTGACCCGCCACGGCGGCCGCCATGTGGCCATAGACCTTTCTCCGGTAGTGTCCTGCAACATGTACCCGACGGTCGGGGGGATGTGGCAGGGGCTGGTGCGCTGCGTCTACTCCGTGCTGGTGATGTCGCCCATAACGCTGCTGGTGGCTATCCCGCTCGCCTGGTTTTTCTATATCGGGCCTTTTTACTGGCTCTGGAACGGCTTTTTCATGAGCGACGCCACACTGGTCTGGAGGGGCGTGGTGGTAATACAGGTAGCGCTGGTCATCTTCATGCGCTGGCTGGTGGACAACCGCTTTAAAGAGCCGGCTATCTCCACCTGGCTGCACCTGCTGGGGATAGGCTACATCTCCCTCATCGTGATGTATTCTTTCCTGCGGTGGCTGTCGGGGGCGGGGGTAAGCTGGAAGGAACGCGTCTACGGCGGCGAGGAGTCCATAGTCAAGTAAAAAGGGGGCTTTCGCCCCCTATTCCATATTCGCCAACCCACGCCGGTTTGTGTTTTGTTTTTCTATATACCCTTTTACACCCGCCGCCACCGCATCATCAGTTACTTACCACATTGCTGGCTAGTTCTTGGCGTCCCAGATAAAGAAGGACGTCACCACCGATACCGCCGTCACGGTGATAGCGGAGAAAAGGAACATCTGGTCGAAGGTGAACGTCCCCTCCAGCAACCATCCCATGATGGGAGCGAAGATAGCGCCGGTGTACTGCATGGTGAAATAGTAAATGCCGTAAATCATCGAGCGGTGCCGCGGCGGCGTCTGTCCCATGATAAAGACCTCGGTCACGGGCATGCGTATCGCCATGTTCAGTCCCATTACAAAGAGCAGCAAGTAAAATCCGAAGCCCATCTCCGCCGACCTTATACCGAAGATAACCAGCCCGCTGATGATGCTGGTGGCGATAATCACCTTGACCGTCCCGATGCGGTCGGAAATCCAACCGCCGAGAATCGTCCCCCCGAAGACACCCGGCAGGAACAGGATAGACATCACCATCGCCGCCCGGGGCTCGGATACGGACTGCGGGAGGTCCTTCATCATCACGTCGGTCATGTAGAGGGTCAGGAAAGCGTTGACGGACATCCCCGCGCCGCCTCCCACCACCATCATCACCAGGTAAGCAATCAGTCGCCGCTTGTAACCGGGCTGCGGCGGTTTCTCCTCGGCGGTTCTCTGTTTGGCGGCGGCCACGTGGGTCATGCCGCCGCGCCGGGTCAGGTAAATATAAAACACCAGGCCAAATATCGCCGTGGGAACTGCCATCACCAAGAAAGGCGCCCGCCAGCCCCAGGCCGCCAAAATAGGCCCGGCGATGAGTGGCGCGATGAAGAAGCTTGAGTTGCCCCCCAGCAGGTGCAGTCCCAGCGCCCGGCCGCGTAATTTTGGTTCCGCCGCCGCCAGTATGAGCGGCGTAGAGGCGGGATGGTACCCGCCGGTCATCAGCCCCATGAGCACCAGGAAGACCATCAGGGTTATATAGGTCGGTGAGATGCCAACGAGTATGCCGCCTACTGCTACTCCGAGCGTACCGATGGCAATGAGGACCACCGGACTGATGCGGTCGGCCAGCCAGCCGGAAGGCAGTTGTCCCGCACCTCCCGAAAGGGCAAACGCCGAGGTCACCAGGGACGCCTGCATGTAGTTCAGATTGAATGCCGTACGGATTGCCGGCAGCAGCGGTTGCGGCAACGCCGTCAGCAGGTGGTGCCCGAAGTGCGCCATGATGAACCACGGCAGCGAGGTCCGCATGAAAGAGCGCGGTTTGCGTTCCGTTTGTGTAATCTCAATATCCTTTCGAGGCCGCTGACCGCTTGTGGCGAATGCCGTGGTACAATGCGATGTTAAACATGGGCCTGGCGGCTTGTCGAATAAGAACCTGGTAAAACTACCCGATTATACTATGTCCGGCGGTCAAATGACAAACCGACCTCCGGCACGGCACCGGTATTGACAAAAATATCTTGATATGTAACGATATATCGTGAAAGACCGGCAAGAACAAGGGAGGTGCCTATGTTTCATCGTCCGTTTTTCCCCTTTGAAAGACCCCATTCCCGCATCTTCGAAAAAGGCGACCTTAAATACGTGATACTGAGCCTCCTTAAAGACAAGCCCAGCCACGGCTATGAAATCATCCGCGCTCTGGAAGATTATTTCCACGGTTTTTATACGCCCAGCGCCGGCAGCGTTTACCCCACCCTGCAGATGCTCGAAGACATGGGTTACGTCGTCTCTTCCGAGAGGGACGCTAAAAAGGTCTATACCATCACCGATGAAGGCAAGAAGTTCCTTAAAGAGCAGCAGGACGTTATCGACAAGATAAAAGGGCAGATGAACGAGTGGTGGCACCCGCGCAACATCGAGGAGTTCCACGAGACGATAGAAGAACTGAGGGGACTTGGCCGGCTAGTCGGCAGGCAGGCGCCCCGTCTCAACCCCGAAAAGTGGAGCCGCATCAAGGATATCGTCCTGCGCGCCCGCCACGATATTGATGAAATCCTGGGGAAAGAATAATCAGAGCGCAATCTTATTAACCGACTGCATGCTATAATCTAATAACATGCCTGATAATATTATCCAGGTGGACAACCTTGTAAAAAAGTACGGCAGCCTGGTGGCTGTCGACCACATAAGCTTCGACGTTAAACAGGGTGAAATTTTCGGTTTCCTCGGGCCGAACGGGGCAGGGAAGACGACCACAATCAATATCCTCTGCACGCTCGCCCGGCCCACTTCCGGCAAAGCCACGCTCAACGGCTTCGATGTCGTCCACCAGCAGAACCAGGTGCGCCATTCAATCGGGCTGGTCTTCCAGGACTCCTCCCTCGACGACCGGCTCACCGGTATGCATAACCTCAAGTTCCATGCCATGGTTTATAACGTCCCCGCCGCCGACCGCGACAAGCGCATCGAACAGGTGTTGAAAATGGTGGACCTCTGGGGCAAGCGCAACCACTTCGTGCGCACTTACTCCGGCGGCATGAAGCGCCGGCTCGAGCTGGCCCGCGGACTGCTGCACTATCCCCGCGTCCTCTTCCTCGACGAGCCCACGCTGGGGCTTGACCCGCAGACACGCAACCACATCTGGGAATACATACTCCAGCTCCAGAAACAGGAAGGGACGACTGTCTTCCTGACCACTCATTACATGGACGAGGCGGAAAAGGCCAGCCGTATCGCTATTATCGACCACGGCAAGCTGGTAGCCATGGACACCCCCGCCAATCTCAAACGGCTGGTCGGCAAGGACATCGTTACCCTGCGTACCGACGACAATACCAAAGCCGCCGCAGAAATAAAGTCGAGGTATCAGACTGACGCCCGCGCCGACGGCGACCAGCTCACTTTTAGCGTTGATAACGGTGAGGAGTTCCTGCCGGAATTTATCAGGGAGTTCCCGGTCAAGATAGCCAGCATCAGCCTGCGCCGCCCCACCCTTGAAGACGTTTTCCTGAAGCTCACGGGCCGCGAAATCCGCGAAGAGGAGGCCGGGACTTCCATCTCGGCACAAATAAGGCAGCGCGGCCGGATGGGACCGCATTAAGCAATTATGATGAATAACATTAGGGGCGTCTATACAATGTGGTACCGGGACGTGCTGCGCTTCTGGTACGATAAAACACGCATGTTTAGCGCCCTGCTCTTTCCCGTGTTTTTCCTCTTTATGTTCGGGAGCGGTCTGCAGGGCAGCATCGGCATGATGTCCGGCGGCGTCAATTTCATCCAGTTCATGTACCCCGGCATCATCGCCATGTCCGTGCTGATGGGCTCGTTCATGTCCGGCGTGTCTATTGTCTGGGACCGCGAGTTCGGCTTTC
>CAYTZI010000009.1:0-4519 GCA_964442335.1 uncultured Dehalococcoidaceae bacterium
GCTCATAGGCGCCGGTGGCGGCGGCTTTTTCATGTTCTACTGCCACAACGTCGATAGCCAGAAACCAAGACTGGTGGAAGCCATGCAGAAGATGGGTCTGCGGTGGGAGAGGTTCCAGTTCGATTTTGAAGGGGCCAAGATACTGGTCAACGCGTGAAGGAGTAAAGAATGAAGAACCGGGCCTTTATCTCCGGCTATCTCGCCGAAATGAAAACGGTCGCGGAAAAGCTCTCGCAGGAAGACATCGATAAAGTGGTGGAGCTGCTTTTCGATGCCTGGAAGAGAGACCGGAAGGTCTTTATCTGCGGCAACGGCGGCTCGGCGGGAACGGCTTCACACTTCACCTGCGACCTCGCCAAGGCGACCATTGTCGACGGCAAGAGGCGGTTCAAGGTCATCTGCCTCAACGACAACGCCTCGTGGGTGAGCGCCCTGACCAATGATAACGGCTTCGATAACCTCTATATCGAGCAGCTCCAGAACCTCTACCAGCCCGGCGACGTCCTCGTCTGCCTCAGCGTCCACGGCGGTGCCGGTAAGGACAAAGCCGGAATGTGGTCGCAGAACCTTCTCAAGGCCATGAAATACGTCACGGACAACGGCGGCAGGACGATAGGGTTCAGCGGTTTCGACGGCGGCCCCATGAAAGACATCGCCGATGCCTGCGTCGTCGTCCCCGTGGACTCAACGCCACAGGTGGAGTCATTCCACCTGGCCCTGGAGCACCTGGTCTGCAACTGCCTCAAGCTGAAAATAATGGAAGAAAATGTCAGCGCGGGTTAATGAGATGAACTCAAGGCGAAACGGCAAAGCGGTATTCCTGGACCGGGACGGCGTGATAAACCCGCTGGTCTATCACCGGGAGCATGGTATCATCGATTCCCCTTTCACGGTGGAGCAGTACCGCCTGCTGCCCCGTGTCTGCCAGGCGGTTAAAAAGCTCCGGGAGATGGGCTACCGGCTGGTGCTGGTCTCCAACCAGCCCGGCATCGCCAAGGGCCACCTCACCCGCGAGGCCTTTGAAAAAATCAGGGACAAAATGGAGAGCGAACTTGCCCGCGGCGGCGCTTACCTGGACGCCCAGTACTACTGCTTTCACCACCCGGAGGCGGTTGTCGAGGAGATGAGGGCCGACTGCGCCTGCCGCAAGCCCGGTCCGGGTATGCTATTAAAGGCGGCCGGCGAAATGCGGCTGGACCTGGCGCATTCGTGGATGATAGGCGACGGCGTTACCGATATCCAGGCGGGCAAAAGCGCCGGCACCCACACCATCCTTATCGGCAAGATGAAATGCGAGCTCTGCCACTACCTCGACGAGGAAAATTCCCGGCCCGAGGCGGTCTGCGCTGACCTCCTCGAAGCTGTAAACATAATCAAAAGTAATGCTTAATTTTTCACGTATGGCAATTTATAAAAATAATATCCATAAGGAGGACAGGCAATGGATATTTATATCGATTCGGCGAGCATAAACAAAATCGGCAAGTGGCTCGATATGGGCGTCATCGACGGCGTGACCACGAACCCGTCGATAATGTTTGCCGACGGCGTTTACGACGCCGAAGCCGGGGCCAGGAAAATCGCCGCCCTGATTAACCCCAGGCCCCTCAGCGTCGAGGTTACCACCAACGACCTCGATAAAATGCTGGAGCAGGCGCGCATTTTCCATACCTGGGCGCCCAACATCGTGGTGAAAATCCCCCAGGAGACCCAGGACGGCCTCCCCTGTTACAGCGTCATCCGGCAGCTGGAGAAAGACGACATCAGGGTCAACGCCACGGCTGCCCTTTCGCTGGGCCAGGTGATACTCGCCGCCAAGGCCGGAGCAAGCTACATCAGCATCTTCGTCGGCCGCCTGGCGGACGAGGGGGGCAACGTCCCGGAGGTCATCAGGCACGCCGCGGAATGGCTCGAGCACTGGCACTACAAGAGCAAGATTATCATCGGCAGCATCCGCTCCGTGGCGGACATCCTGACGTCGGCCGTAAACTACGCCCACATCATCACCATTCCGCCGCAGTTCCTGGAGAAGATGTCCGACCATAAATACACGCGCGATACGGTGCGGCAGTTCACCAACGACGCCGCCAAAGCCATGGAAATGATGATGGAGAAAGTGAAAGTGCACTGAAAATATGAGCATCAGTCCTGACCGCTACCCGAGAGTTACGGCGCTTATCTGCACTCTGAACGAGGAGCAGAACCTGCCCCACGTCCTCCCCAGGATACCGGCATGGGTCGGCGAGGTGCTCGTTGTCGACGGGCATTCCACCGATAAAACGGTCGAGGTGACCCGGCGGATCCGGCCGGACATTCGTATCCTGAACCAGCCCGGCCGCGGCAAGGGCGACGCCCTGCGGTACGGCATCGAGCAGGCCGGCGGCGATATCGTCGTCACCCTCGACGCCGACGGCTCCACCGACCCCGCCGAGATGCCCCGGTTCATCGCTCCCCTGCTGGAAGGCTGCGACTTCGTTAAGGGGTCGCGCTTGAGCAATAGCCACCCTTCCAGTATGCCCCGGCACCGCCGGCTGGGCAATAAAGTACTCGTCGCCGCTTTCAATCTCCTCTTTCACGAAAAATACACGGACGTCTGTTCCGGGTACAACGCCTTCTGGAAAAAGGCCTTTCTCCGTATCCGGCCGAGTCGGGACGGCTTTGAAATGGAGCAGCAAATCCTGGCGAAAGCCAAGAAAGCCGGACTGAAAATTATAGAGGTGGGGCATGAGGATAAAGGCCGGCTCGGAGAAACGAGCAAGGTCTCGGGGCTGAAGCAGGGTTTCCGCGATTTGCTGGTCATCATCGTGGAGAGATTCCGTGATTAACCGCGCCCCCGCCCGCTTGGGAGGAAATGGGTAATGAAAGTCGGCATCCCGGGCGGCGGGTTGAGTGGGCTTACCTTGGCCAATCTGCTTGATGCATATACGTCCATCTACATAGAGATGCCGGAGAGGAACAAATCAAACAAAAGCTGATTTATGTATTTGAAATGAGCTCGTGAATTGATACTAAGCGTAAGGTGGAAGACCATAAAAAGTACGCATGAGGTTAAGTGCCCAATCTCCGATACGCGCGATGCCGGGCAACCGAATACGCCCAGAATACTTATCTATAACCCCCTGGAATTCAGAAATATGGGGACGATAGGCGCTTTAATGGGTCTGATAAAGTGTCTCATAAAGTATATGCCCGGCGTAAAAATAACTGCGCTCAGCCTGCAACCAGCCAAAGATAGAGATTTCGGGAAGCTGGGCATAGAATTACGTCAATATCCGTGGTTGAGACCAAGAAAAACAAAATTGCTGGTTTTGGCCAACGCTGCCGTTCTTGTCTTTTATCATTGCAGCCGCTGCTTTATTTATCGCCTGGCCGGGAAATTCAGTAAAAACATAAAGAACCCCTATGAACAATATGATGTAATTATACATAATAACGCAGATACCCTTAACGACCCGGCTTATGGTTCAATTTCGACCCTCATAGGCCTTTTTCTTGCATTCCTGGGCTGGGTAATCTATAACAAACCTATGGCAACGGTTGCCACTGATGTAGGGCCATTCACCAGCCGGCTCACCAGGTATACCGCCAGGTTCGTCCTCAACAAGTTTGATGTTCTGGCGCTGAGAGAGGAAGCAAGCTACGACTACTGCCGGCAGTTGGGCCTGACCAGGCCAAAGATATATTTAACCGGGGAGCCTGCCTTTGTCCTCGAGCCGGCCTCCCGGGAAAAGGTCAGGCTCATTTTACAAAAGGAGGGCATCGCCAGGGGCGATAATCCGTTCGTTGGATTCTCCCCCAGTTGGCTGGAAATGGAGCGCTACGCTTTCTCCGACTCTATGGATGGTGAAAAGAGGCAGAGAAAGTATGTTGAGCTTATGGCGGCAATGATTGACTATGTTGTGGACAGACTGGGTGCCACAGCCTGCTTTCTTCCCCATGTCACAGGACACATGTTATCGGACGAGTATAATAATGACAGAGAGTTATGTTCGCGAATATATGAGCAGGTAAGGGCAAAGCCAGACGTGGGGCTACTGCGGGGTGATTATCTGCCTGATGAGATAAAGGGGGTTATCGGTAGCTGCGATATGTTCATCGGCTGCCGGATGCACGCCACCATTGCCTCCATATCACTGGGCATCCCCACCCTGGCTATTGCCTATGGAGACAAGTTCTACCGCATTATCGGCAAGTCTATAGGGCAGGAGGCATACATCATTGATATCCGTAAACCAGGCTTTGATGAGCTTTTGGCTGAGCTGAAATCGAAGCTCGACTCACTATGGGCAAACAGGCAGAGGGTTAGCCAGGAGCTGAAGGAAAGAGCTAGAACGGCTGAAGAGCAAGCCTTACTTTATGGTAAGCTCATCAAGGAGCTGGTGGTATCATCAAAAAAGGCGTCAGCGCCTCAAGCCTATCAACCTTGAGAATTTGCCTGCCGCTCTGGCGAGGCGAGCAAGAAGTCTGATTAACCACCACAGGTGTTTCCTCGATAGAAAGATAGCCAGGTAGAACTCCA
>CAYTZI010000009.1:4529-15166 GCA_964442335.1 uncultured Dehalococcoidaceae bacterium
GCCCGGCTTTGCCCGGTTCCATCTCGTACCCTGGCAATTTCTTCCCCATCAGATGTGCCAGACGAGCCCTTGCCTTATACCGGGTCTTCTTGTCCACCATCCCGCTAACCCTGCTGCTCTCCAGACTACCGAGGGTTATTTCACCTTTTAACATCGCCTGCTGCAGTAAGTTCTCACCCCTGGCGCTTCTGGAGATTATCGCCGAGGTGCCAATCTTGTCCCCGGCCAGCTCGGGCAGCCAGGCATCACCGAAGGAAATATCGGCTAATTCAGAGCCCTGGTCGCAGCATAAGGCGCAGCGCGCGGGGGTGAAGAAGTCCAGCCACCAAAAGAACATATTATGTTCAGTGTGAGGTATGAGCCGCCTGGTGCCGTTCCTGAGGTGGATGGCCATATGTCCCGGCCACCCCTCGCCGCGGTAATCGATACGGGCAACCTCCTCCGGCTGAACGCCATATCTATCAAGAAGAAACTTTGTACCCCAAAAGCTCATGGGATGGGAGCAGAAGAGCCCTAGAATGAGGACTATCCTCTCCCTCAACCTTCTATCGACCGATGCTGCCTTTCTCAGGCCCTGGATATGACAGGGCAACCCAACGACGGCAAACTTGCCGTTTTCCTTGAGGATTTCTTTCAAGGCTATATTTGCGGGCACGGGGCAATATTTGGATTTGGAGGCGGATATTATCTCTTCTTGACTTCTTGCGATAAAAGGCTGCGGTTCGAGCGGGCTGCTTTCATTCATCCTGGTAACCAGAGCGCCATCGATAATCCCTTGCTTCAGGGCAAATATGAGCAATGCGGTTACCAGGCCGCCGGAGGCGGAGTTATATCTGATGTCAGCATCAGTGGCATGACCGGTATAACAATTAAGGTAATTGCCCATTATCGTGTTCTCAGGTAATTTGCCAAATATTTCGCGGTTTAGTTGATAGAAATCCACCGCATGACCGGGGCAGGTCTCCAGGCAAACACCACACTGGTTGCACTTCTCTTCATCCAGATGAGGCAGGTATATTCCCTGAGACTGGCTTATCGTCATTTTTAGGGCATCCCTGGGGCACATTGCCACACAGGTCCCGCAGCCGGTGCAAAGACCTCCGGTTACTATCGGGGCAATGGTTTTATCAACTCTCATTTTGTCCATTTTGGAAATAAGGCAGTCCCCGCCGTCCTTTAAGCCAGATTATCACGATCATTAAAGCGATGAATGTTTGGCTTATCAGGGAAGCAATGCCAACCCCGTTGATGCCCATCCGCGGCAGGAGGATATAGCTCAGGACTAAGGTGACTGCTGCTAAGAAGATAGGTAAGCTTACAATTACTCTAAGGTTTTTTTGCACCCTGTTTATTCCCAGATAGATAACATTGATGGCGTGAGGCAGGGCCGAGATAGCCAGGATGCGAAACAGGGTGGTGCCGTTTTGGGAATAGAGGTCGCCGAAAAGGAGAAGAAGCTTATCAGCGATGGCCAACGTGAGGACGACCGCCGGCGCCAGTATCAGGTAGGTCATTTTCAAAGCCCGCCGCGCGTTGAGTCGCAGCGTTTTATCGTCATACGAACCCTCGGCGAAGAGGGAGAAGGCGGGGCCGTTGGGTATCATATTGAGCACCGCCGCGACTGCCCAGGCGATATAGAAATAGGCGTTTTCCTCGGCGCCGCGGAGGTTCAGCACCATGATGGGGAGGATTAGACCCGGGGCTGTTATAAAAAGCATGGAAAGGTAATTAGCAAGGGAGAAGCGGAGTATCCCCTTAAGTATCCCGGGTCTAAAGGCAGGGGAAGGTCGGTAGCCGGTTACGACCCTGGGTATAAAAAGAAAAACGGTGACTAAAAAAGCTACGCCAAGCGATACACTCCAGGAGGCGAAGATGCCGAAAGAGTGAAAGAACGCCGCCAGTGGTATGGGCAGGATAATCCTCAACAGGCCGAAAATAAGGTTCTGGGCCAGGACAAAGCCGGTCCGGCGCACGGCGATGAGGGTCTCCTGGGCCAGCGTCCACAGATTAGCCGCGATGGCGAATAATACAAAGGCGGTGAGATAAATCGGGCTTCCTCTGAGAAACAACAGAGTCGGCGACCACAGGCCGAGTCCGGCAGCGAAAATCAGGCTAGCGATTATTGAGGCCACGACGCCGACAGTAAAAACGGTGTTTATCATGAGGCGGGCATTTACACCTGCACCGGGCAGGAACCTTATCAGCCCTGCTCCCAGCCCCCCGTAGGAAAGCACCGCCAGCAGTCCGGCCGCGGCGATGATGGCAGAGGCTATGCCGACATCTTCCAGGGAGTAAAACCGGGCGACCATTATCCAGAAGCCGAAGGTGAGGAGGGCGCTGGCGGCATTAGCCAGCATAAGATAGACGGCGTTGGAATAGAGGGAGACACGCCACAGTTGTCCCAGTCTCTCACGGGAGGTAGCCAGGCCGACTATCTCGCCGATGAAACCGCCAATACGCAGACCCATTTGCTTTATCGGCGCCAGCAATTCGAACGCACCTCACGTTTCATATCGCATGCGGTCTCTCCAGTAATCCAGGATATCGGAAAGTGTCTTATCAATGGTATAGCAGGGCTTCCATCCCAGCTCAGCGAGCCTGGAGTGGTCCCCTGTTAAGACCGGCTCGTCGGAGGGACGCATGGCACCGGGTTCCGCCCTGACATTGACCTTATTTCCGGAAAGGGACAGCAGCTTATCCAGAATATCCTTGATTTTATAGCCCTTCCCGGAACATACGTTATAGACCTCGCCGGGAGTCCCCTTTTCCGCCAGGAGCCACATCGCGCGGACGGCGTCCCTGACATCGACGAAATCACGGACAGGGCTGAGATTACCAACTTTCAGGACGTCTTTTCGGCCCGCTTCAATTTCCGCGATACCTCTGGCAAAATCCGAGCAGGCATCCCGGGTCTTTTTGGGGCCGATGATGTGGAAAGGGCGGATACGGATTATCCTCATATCGTATCTCTTAAAATACACGTAAGACAGCATGTCCTCGGCACTTTTACTCACCCCGTAGGGGGTGGTGGGGGAAAGGGGCTGACCCTCCTTTATCGGGATATCTTCCGCCGGTGTCGACCCGTACTCCGCGCTCGAGCCGGTTATCTCGATCACGGGGTCGATGCCGGCTTTCCTCACGCTCTCGAGCAGGTATAACGTTCCCAGGATGTTTACCTTCAGCGTTCGCTCCGGGTCCTGCCAGGAAGGTATAATCAGAGTCTGCGCCGCCAGGTGGAAAATATAGTCGGGGGTGGTCTCAGCGACGACTGACTCCAGGCGGCTGCGGTCGGTAATGTCACAGGTGAATACATTAAGTCTGTTTTTAAGATGGGCGACGTTGCCGGTCCCCCGGTGCGCCGTGCCGTAAACGGTAAGTCCCTTTTCGAGGAGGAGCTCCGCCAGGTATGAGCCGATAAAGCCCCCGCAGCCGGTGATGAGGCACCTTTCGCTCTTGGCCATGTCTTTACTCGTTACGCCTGGCTGCCACCAGGAGCCTGGCTGCCAGCGAAGGCGCAAAACACATCGCCCGGTCGATAGCGAGTACGGGCAGGTAAAACCAGGCTATTTTTCTGTTCGTTTCTTTCTCCGGGGCGGTGGCAGTACGCATTACTCGAAAGCCGCTGACCTGCAAGAGTTCAACAAGCGCCCTGAGCGTATAAAGACGGAGGTGTTCCGTGCCGCCGTCGCCTCCCCCGAACCTCAGGAAGTGTGGCCTGCCGACATCATGGTAGAAGCTTGTTCCGGCGCCTAACGGCTGCCAGCCCAGCAGCAGCGACAGGCGGTTAAACCATGAACCCAGGTTGGGAGAGGAGAGGACGAGTACACCTCCAACAGCCAGCGTCCGGCGGATTTCCCGCAGCAGCCGGTCCGGGTCGAGCACGTGCTCTATTACTTCACCGGCGAACACGGCATCGAAGTATTCGTCCTCAAAAGGCAGGTCATCCTGATTGCAGTCAATCCGGCATGCCGCGACTCCCAGTGCCTGCGCCGACTCCACGTTTTTATCGGCGATATCTATCCCGTAGACCTCCCCCATTCCCAGGGACTGCCGCAGGAAAGCGGTAAAGACCCCCGAGCCGCACCCTATATCCAGGAGTCTCGCCCGGGTCACTAAATGCGCCTGAAAAAGGGCGGCGGCTTTCAGGATTCTCGGCGGCGGAGCCGCGCCGGATTCGGACTTCCCGGCTAATCCTTCATAATAATCGCGCAGATTCATGTGTTCGCTCAATTCAAAGATAACGGGCGCGTCTCACCGCAGGCTCACCGCGCGACCGGCGGCGGCTGACTCGTACACGGCGTTGACCATCCTCAGCGCCTCCAGTCCGTCGCGGCCGGTGCCCAAGGGCTCTCTGTTTTCTTTAATGGCGGTGACGAACTCTTTCCACTCCTCGTACCAGGAGCGGTCGCCGCCGCGGAACTCAGTTACTTCTTCCCGGAAGGGCTTAAAAAAAGCGCGTTTACCAAGCGTTACCTTTTCCGTTCCGTAGCCGCCGCCCAGCCCCTCCACCACGATATAGCCGTCACGGGCGTAAATCTCGAAAGAGAAGATGTTAATCCACTGGGTCAGGCTGGAGTGGAGAGAGGCTATTTGGCCCTTCGCGGTACGAAAAAGGGCGAATCCGTTGTCTTCCAGGGGCGCGATATTCCAGTAGCGCGTGGACACGAAGCCGGTGACCTCGCTGAAATCCCCGAGAAACCAGCGAAACAGGTCGATAGCATGTATCCCCTGCTCCATCAGCTGGCCGCCGCTGACGATTTTCGGGTCGGCCCGCCACTCTTTTTCGTATCCGGGACGGCCGCCGATGCCGTAGCGGCAGCGGATAAAATCCAGCTCGCCGATAACGCCCTGACCGACCCACTCCCGGGCTTTTCGTATGCCCGGGTGATGGCGGTGATTGAAGCCGCATTTCAGGACTACTTTATTGTCCTGGGCTGCCTTGAGCATCGCGTTTGCCTCGGCGATGGTCCTGGTTAAAGGCTTTTCGCAGAGGACGTGCTTACCGTTTTTCATGGCGGCGATGCTCATCTCGGCGTGGAGGTGGGGGGGCGTGCAGACCATTACCGCGTCTACTTCTTTGTTCTCCACGACCTCGTGCCAGTCGCCGGTGGCGCGGCAGCCCATGGCCGATGCCAGCCCCTCGGCGCCTTGCTTGTGCGCGGCCGCCACGATAACCAGCTCCGTCCCGGGTAACTGCTTCAGTACCGGCGCCCTCCGCCCGCCCTGCAATCCAGCCCCGATTAGACCCACTTTTAGAGCCCCGCTTTTGGTACTCAGGACTTCTGCTCCTTCTATCCGGTGCCTACCCCCAGATATATAAAGCCTTTTTTACCGAGTTGCTTATCGTACAGCATGTTTTTGGTGTCGATAATCACCGGCCGCTTCATCACGGACTTAAGATGGTCGAAGTCAAGCTCCCTGAACTCAGGCCACTCGGTGACCAGGACCAGGGCATCGGCGTTCCGGGCAACTTCAAGGGGGTCGGGAGAAAACTCAAATTCCCGGTGTTCCTTCATCTCCGCTAAATCCGCTTTGGGGTCACAGGCTTTCACCGTGGCGCCGCTGCGGCGCAGGTCCCTAATGATTTCCACCGCCGCGGAACGCCGTAGCGTGCTGGTGCCCACTTTATAGGTCAGCCCGAGAACGCCAATCTTTAATGCCTCCACCGAGCCAAAGAGTCTTTTTAGTTTCTTTATCACCAATTGGTTCTGCTGTTTGTTGACTGCCAACACCGCGTCAATCAGGCAGGTCCTGTAGCCGTGACCGTCCCCCAGGCTCCTCAGGATATTGAGGTCCCTCGCCAGGGTTCCGCCGGCAAAGCCCAGACCCGGCAGCAGGGGCAGCCCCGGGCCTATCCTCGACTCCGTTTTCAATGCTGCCGCCACTTTCAGGGCGTCCGCCCCAACCTCATCGCAGAGGTTGGCTATCTCGTTGGCGAAGCTGATGGTCGTGGCGAGATAGGCGTTAATGGCGTGCTTGGACATCTCGGCCGATTTCAAACCCATGCGGAGCTTAGGGGCAGGGATGAGGCTGAACAGCCTCTCGACGCTGTCCAGGGTGGCCTCGCTGTCCGCGCCGATGACGATTCTTTCCTGATTCTTGAAATAGCTGATGGCCTGCCCCAGCCTCAGGTTTTCCGGGCTGTAAGCGATATCGAACATGAGTGAGGGGTTGGCTTCTTTGATGAGCGCTTTTATCCGGTGACAGGTGCCGACGGGCACCTGGCTGCTCAGAACGATTATCGAGCCGTCCTCGAGGCACTCCGCCAGCGCTGCGGTGGTACTCATGACCGAAGATAAATCCACCTGGTCATTATCGTCCACCGGAGTATCAATCGTCACCAGGACATAGCGAGTGCCCTTTACCGCGGCGCCCAAATCCCGGGTGAAAGACAGTCTTCCCGCCTTGATATTGGCCGCAAGGAGGTCGGTCAGGCCGGGCTCAAACAGCGGCGGGGTTCCCGCAGATAATTTCTCTACCCTATCGCGGTCGAAATCCATCCCGATAACGGTATATCCCAGGTCCGCCAGGCAGGCGGCATAGACCGATCCCAGGTGCCAGAGGCCGATAACGCATATTTTTTCTTCCGGCAAGACAGTCCCTCTTATTATTTATCCGCTTCGATAAGCCGCCGGGCGGCGATGCGTACGGCCTCCGCCGAGCTGTAGCGAGCGCTCCAACCGAGCCTTTTCATCTTCCCCAGGTCGTACCACACATAAGGAGCGTCGCCCGGCCAGCCCCGCACCCCGCCAGTGTATGTGAATTTCACCTGTCCCAGTCCCATTTCCGCCGTCACTATCCGCGCTATCTCCGTTACCGTCACCGTGGACGCGCACCCCAGATTGAATACGTTGAAGCGTTTTCCCGAATGTTTAAAAGCCCACACCATTCCGTCCAGGCAGTCTTCAATCAGGAAATAGTTTTTTTGCTGGTTGCCGTCCCCCAGTATTTCCAGCTCGCGCGGGTTTTTTTTCAGCTTGATGATGAAATCGCGGATAACGCCATGCCCCATCCTCGTCCCCAGGACATTACCGAACCTGAATGTCCACACGTTTATGCCGAACAGATGGGAATAGGCGCTGAGCAGGCCCTCGCAGGCTAGTTTGGAGGCGCCGTAAAGCGATATCGGCAGGAGCGGTCCATGTGTCTCGGCCAGGGCCTCAAGCGGGACGTCACCGTATACCGTCGAGCTGGAAGAGAAAAGGATTTTATCTAGTTTGTTGCGCCGCATCGCCTCGAGCACATTGCGTGTGGCGGTAGTGCCGTTCTTTAAATCGAGGTCGGTGTTTTGATTGCCGCCCGGAATATCGCTGTTGGCGGCGAGGTGCCATACTACCTGGTGGCCGCGCATCGCGGCGGTCAGCGCATCCAAGTCAAGGACATCGGCATGGCAGAAGCGGAAATTTTCATCGTCCCGGTGATGGGCAATGTTCGCTTCCTTGCCGGCCGAGAGGTTATCAAAAACGGTAACTCCGTTGCCCTCCGCCAGCAGCCTGTCCACAAGATGGCTACCGATGAACCCCGCCCCGCCCGTGACGAAATGCCTGGAGAACTTAGCGGTTTTCATCATGTGCGTTGTTCCTTTTCTTGAGCTATTGTTTCCTTATCGCTATCGCCGTCCTGGAAAGGTAGTCGGAATATCCCAGGGCCACGAAAAGCAGGGCGACCACCGCCACCGACAGCCTCCGCCAGGCAACTACGGGATTTACAAAGAAATCCCTGAATATGCAGGGGAAAAGCCCAGTGAAGATACGCCGCAACAGTCCGTACTCAACTTTCAGCAGCTTTTTGTCGCCGCTCCAGCGGCAGGTCAGCTGGAACATCGCCTTGGTGTAGCCTTCCCAGTAAGCCCGCCGGGCGATAAAGGCGGAATCGACCCTGTATTTATAGACCCTGTGCCTGACCCTGACCTGAGGATTGAAGAGAATGCGCTTGCCGGTCTTTTCCCGGACTCTCAGGGAAAGCTCGGTCTCATCACCGACAAGCTCATGTTTGCCGGTCTCGCCGCCGCCCCTCGCCCCCAGGTTGGTCAGGAACATGCCCGCTTTTTCTAAGGCTTCTCTGCGGAAAGACATATTTGTACCATAGACATTTCTGACCTCCGCCAGCCGGGTAATGCCGGAGAAACCGGAACAGCTCAGTATCCAGTCGAACTCGCGGGGGAACCAGGGGATTTCGCCGTCCTCCCAGAGGGGCAAAATGGGGCCGGTGGCGCCAATAACGGAGCCGTCTTCATAAGTCTTCACCATCTGCTCCGCCCAGTCGGGAAAAGGCAGGGAGTCATCATCGACGAAAGCGATAATATCCCCCTTCGCCTCTTTAATACCGATATTTCTGGCGGCGGACAGCCCCGTCTCCGCGCTGGAATTAAATATCACCTTCGCCGCGGGTGGTGTGCTTTTTTCAGAATATTCCTTTACGTAGTTAAACAGCACCTTCGACTTCTCCACCACAACGATGGTCTCGATACGGGGATAGCTCTGCGCCCTGATGCTGTCCAAAAGCTCCAGGATATCTTCCAGCCTGCTAAGAGTATAAGCGCTGATAACGACGGAGACGAGGAGCAACTTAGTCATGGAATGTCTCCATGACTATCTTTGTCCGGTGCGTGAGACCCTGTTTGGTTATCGAACACTCCGCTGGCACCGCGAGACCCTTCGGACCCCGCTGTTATATTGAACAGATGTCACGTATGTAAAGTATCTTATATATAATATGCCATTTGTCATATATTGTCAATATATTGTCAATCTGTCAATATCGGTCAAGGTAACAAAGTGCTATCTGGCCGCATATGATTGCCGCGTCGGCTTGCGGCATTCCACGAAAAAATGGGTCGCCAGCCACTCGGGAAGCGAGACATTAAGTGGATGCGACAGCGGCAGGTCCCTGTTTAAAATAGTGGCCAGCGTGCCGGAGAGGCGGGTAATAAAGGGTATATAGAGCCCGAACCTGCGACCGGAAATCACCTTAAAGCCGGCTCCTTCCAGTAAATCTACCAGGCTTTGAAAGCTGAAGAGACGCAGGTGCTCGGGCTCCCGGCCGCTGATTCCCTTCCCGTTGGGCACCGTGAATAAAGCGGTGCCGCCGGGCTTCAGGGTACGGAAACATTCATAAGCGACCTCGTTCTTTTCGATATGCTCCAGAGCTTCGATACATACAAGATAGTCGAAGGTGTCCGCCTTAAAGGGGAGACTTCTGATATCCCCAAGGTAAAAATTGATTCCCGGATACCGGCTTTTAGTCACCCTGAGGGCTTCCCCGGCGATATCGATGCCGTGCAGTTCTCTTCCCTCCGGGCTCAGCCGGGATAAGAGGGGCGCCCGGCCGCAGCCAATATCGATAACCCTTCCCCCCCGGACTCTCCGGGCTACCGTCTCATAAAGATGGTTCTCTCCGTAGTTAACCGGGCTTACCCCCGTCTCCGACCTCAGGGCGTAGACCCCGGCCGGGTTGATACGCAGCCTCTCCTTCAGGCATTTTTCACAGAGTCCACCGTGCAGTAGCTCGAAGTTAAACAGCCGCCTGCTGCAGTCGAGGCACCGGGTATGATAGGTAATATGCCGCAGTGACGCGTAGATAAGAAACGGTACCAGAAAAAAAGCCCCTTCGAGCCGGCTCAGCCAGTACCACATCTAGTCCACCCCCGGCTCCGTACGGTGTTTATAAAGCTGAACGAAGCCGTTATCGTATATCTTATCGTTCTGCTCGAGGCGGGCGAGAAACTCTATCCATTTGGGGTCGTCCGGCTCGATGATGATGGTGGGCCCATAGGAGTAAGGCAGGCGCCGGGAGACCACAAAAACGGCGTTCTCGGCAGTGGAGTCCTCAAAGTCTTTCATGAGGGGCTCCATCGCCTCCCAAAAGCCTTCCTTACCGCGTGTGACGTCGGGCCCGGGCCAGAGGGCTTTAAAATGGGCTTCCGGGACATAGTAGCTGTAAAAAGTAATGGTAAATGGCGTTGAATAGAGATATAGTTGGTCATCGGCGTATTCATCTCGCAGGAATTCGCCCGCAGCGTTTTCCTCCGGGTACACCGGATGACTGAGGACCCTGGTGGCATTCGCCAGGAAACTGGGCAAGGACAGGAAAAAGGCCAGGATAATCAGTAGAGTGAAGCTGTTCTTCCGGAGCCAGCCGCTCCATTCTCTGGTTTTACGCTCCGGCCCGGCATCACCGGCGGGGCGGGCCAGGCAGCGTAATACCATCGGGACGATAAAGAAGGGGGCGTAAAGGAAAAAACGCCCGGTCTGCTCGCCGACCGGCGACATGAGGTAAGCTATCGGTGTAAAGATAACCACCGCCCATATCCCCCCGGTCTCTATCGTCTCCATGGTGTCGAGTTTCCTTATCCTGAACAGATTCCTGATGCTCAGGATACCTCCTGCGCCGAAGATGAGAGCCAGCCAGAAGAGATTGAGAAAACTTACCCATAGCGGCGCGCCCGCGCCGATATACACCGCGCCTAATTCAAGAAAAACGGAAAATTTTCCTTTGGGTGCAGCAGCAGTCGTGGGCGAGGCCTCCGTAACAGTCGCAGGCGCGGGTTCGGTAGCCGGGACAGGCGGGGTTTCCGTAACAGCCGCAGGCGCGGGTTCGGTAGCCGGGACAGGCGGGGTCTCCGTAACAGCCGCAGG